>CAYSKY010000310.1:0-4836 GCA_964431425.1 uncultured Burkholderiales bacterium | reverse complement strand
ACGCCGGGCAGGCTCGTGAGCATTTCGCGAACCCGCATCGCTTGCCGGGTCCGACCGGGGAGCGCAATGAACTCTATCTGCAGGGCCGCGGCGTGTTTGCCTCGATCTCGCCGTGGAATTTCCCGCTGGCTATTTTCCTTGGCCAGGTGGCGGCGGCATTTGCCGCAGGCAATGCCGTGGTTGCCAAGCCGGCTGAGCAATCGCCCATCATTGCGTTTGAAACCGTCAAGCTGCTGCTGGAGGCCGGCATGCCGAAAGAGGCCATTGCCTTGTTGCCTGGACGCGGCGAGGTCATCGGCGCACAGCTGGTGGCAGACGCGCGCATCGCGGGCGTGGCGTTCACCGGCGGGACCGGCACGGCGCAGGCGATCAATCGCACGCTGGCCGGCCGTACCGGCCCGATCATTCCCTTCATTGCCGAGACCGGGGGCCTGAACGCGATGATCGCGGACTCGTCGGCACTGCCCGAGCAGGTGGTGAACGATGTGATCGCGTCGGCCTTCAACAGCGCCGGACAGCGCTGCTCCGCATTGCGCATCCTCTGCATCCAGAAGGACATCGCGCCGCGCATCGAAAAACTGCTGGCCGGCGCCATGAATGAGTTGCGGCTGGGCGACCCGGCAAAGCTGGATACCGACATCGGCCCCGTTATCGACCGTGAAGCGTTCGACATGCTGGTCGCGCATCGTGAGCGCATGTCGCGCGAGTTCCGCCAGGTCGGGCAGACCCAGCTGCCACGCGACGTGCCGCACGGACACTTTTTTGCGCCTTGTGCATTTGCCATCCCGCGCTTTGATTCCATCAAGAGCGAGGTGTTTGGTCCGGTGCTGCACATTTTCGCGTTTGAGGCTGACGAACTCATGGCGGTGGTCGATGCCATCAATCACAGCGGGTACGGCCTCACGCTGGGCATCCACTCGCGGATTGAAGAAACCATCGAAGCCATCCGTCGCCGCGCGCATGTGGGCAATGTGTACGTTAACCGCAACCAGATCGGCGCGGTGGTGGGCGTGCAGCCGTTTGGTGGCGAGGGCCTGTCCGGCACCGGCCCCAAGGCGGGCGGTCCGAACTATCTGTTCCGTTTTGCCAGTGAACGCACTTACACGGTCAATACGGCGGCGGCCGGAGGGAACGCAGCGCTCATTGCGAGCTCCGAGTAGCATCCGTTTTGCGGAAAATGAAGGCGGCACGGCAACGCGGCTGCCGCTATGATGCATCCTTTGCGGAGGGAACGATGCGGATTGGGCTGGTCGGATTCTGCTTGATACTGGCGGGTTGCTCGAGTTTCATCGCGCCCGTGCCGTCGCCTTCCTCATTTGCCGGCTTCGGTCCCTTCCAGGCGGTGCAGCCGTTCTCGCTCACGCCGGTCGGCCAGCCGGCGCCCGCAGGTTGGGAGCCGTGGATCCTGTCGCGTTTTCTTGCGAAAACGCGCTACCAGATTGTGGACGAGGACGGCCAGCGGGTGCTGGCGGCCGATGCCGATGTTTCCGCGTCGGGCCTGTTGCAGCCCCTGGCCGTGTCTCCGATGGAATATCCCTGGATCAGCTGGCGCTGGAAGGTGCCGCAATTGATCGCCGACGCCGACAACGCCAGCCGCGGGGGCGACGATGCGCCGGTGCGGGTGATCGTTGCCTTCGACGGCGACAAATCAAAGTTTGATTTTGAAGATGCCACGCTCGCCAGGACAGTGAAACTGTTCAGCGGTCGTGAGATGCCTTACGCCACCATCCAGTACATCTGGGAAAACCGGCAGCCCACGGAGACGGTGCTAGAAAACGCAAAGACCTCGCGGGCGAAAATGCTGGTGGTGGAGAGCGGGCCGGCGCGGGTAGGGCAGTGGCTGAACTTCAGGCGCAACGTGCGCGCAGACTTCGAGCGCTTGTTCGGCGAGGAGCCAGGCCAGATCATCTTCGTCGGGGTGATGACCGATTCAAATGCCACGGCATCCCGGACGTTCGCGTACTACGGCGATATCCAGCTGTCACGCAACGAGTAGCGTCACACCTCGGCGGCGGCAACCGAGGCACAAAGTCCAGCATTGGCGCGCTTCCCCGGCACAAAATGGCCGGGAAGGCGCGCCAATGCTGGACTTTGGTGTTAAAGCGACGCTAGCCTCAGATTTTCTTGACGCCCGGTGGCGTGTGTTCGCCCGACATCAGCACGAGCATGGGCTTGCCCTCGTCCTCCCAGAAGTCGACGGCATCCTGGAACAGTTCGACCAGGGTTTCCAGTTGGCTTTCATGGTGGGTGGCAAACGCGTCCGTGTGGTCGAAATAGATCACGAAGCCTTCTGCGTCCACGCCGTCAAACTCGGTGATGCAGTCGTAGAAAGCGTCCCAGTTGTTGCCGAAGTGCGTCGGGAACTTCATGGCAATGGCGGCGTGATTGAAGAACTGCTCCTTCTTCTCGATTTTCTGGCCTTCCAGATGGTAGAAGGCCATCTTTTTCGACTTGGCGAGCCGGCCGAGCTCGGCCACTCCGAAATGCGATTTGGCCCAGTAAAGGCCTTTCGGTGCATCGTGATCGAACAGTTTCTTGATTTCCGGCGAAGGCATTGTGGTTCCTACTCAGTAATGGACTTGAAGGTGGCGTAGTGGTCGGCGGTGTAATAGCAGTTCTGCTGCGCTTTGCCGCCACAAATGATGCGTCGTGCGCCGCGGTCGCGGGAACCGGGCGTCTTGACGGTGTATTCCTTGTAATAACCGCGTGGTTGCTTGGGCAGTCGCTGCTCGCGGTTCGAAAAGGTGCTGCCGTCCTTGGCCGGATACGGGAACGGGCCGCCCTGGCGGATCAAAGAAAGGGTGTGCCGGCCTTCCGGTGGCAGCTCGGCGACGGCGATGGACGCCTTGCCGCTGCGCTCGAACGCGTCCGCCGCTGAGGGCAGGGCAACGCCGAAGGCGAAAAGCAAGACGGCTGGCAGTAATGATCGAAGCAACAGCATGTACTACTCCTCAAGTCGGGGTGGGTCTGGCGGCCAGCGCGATCTTGCGCGCCAGCTTTTCGGTGAAGCGCGGCGCATCAATGACGACGCGTTCGTGCGTTCCGGTGGAAATGGTGTCGATGCCGTCGTGGGCGTGTACGGAAAACTTTAGCCGGCGGCCTTCAATGGCATCCAATTTTGCGTCGACCGTTACCGTGAGCCCGGGGGGCGTGGCAGCGACGTGCGACAGGTTGACATGTGTACCCAGGCTTTGTTCCTGCGGCCAGTCCAGGTGCGGCTTGAGCAGATCCACGCAGGCCCATTCGCACAGCGCCACCATGTAGCCGGTGGCAAACACGCGCGGCATGTCCTGGAAATCGGTGGCTTCCGGGTAGATGTGCGGAACCGTCTTGTTCTCCGGAATGGTGAACCGGAATGTGTGGGTGAGGCCGGGCTGCAGGGAGGGCTTCATTACTTTGCCGGGCAATGCGGGCAGCGTTCGGCGTACAGGATCATGTGGTGGTCGCGGATGATGAAGCCAAGCTGGCGGGCGATCTTCTCCTGACGCTTCTCGATTTCGGGATCGTTGAACTCCTCCACGTGGCCGCAGTTCACACAAACAATATGATCGTGGTGCGCGCCCTTATTGAGTTCGAACACCGCCTTGCCGCTTTCAAAGTGGTGGCGGATCAGCAGGCCGGCCTGTTCGAACTGCGTCAGCACCCGGTAAACCGTGGCGAGGCCGATGTCTGCGTTCTCGTTGAGCAGCAGCTTGAACACGTCCTCGGCGGACATGTGCCGCTGCCTCGAGTTCTGGAACAGGTCCAGCACCTTGAGCCGCGGGAACGTGGCCTTGAGGCCAATATTGCGCAGATCCTGGGATTCAGACATGACGGCGTCGTCGGGGAAATGAAACAATCATAAGCGGTTTTGATGCGGCGGTCGTTACACGGAGGGCGATATAATGCGCCTTTGCCGGATATGACGGCAGACACGGGAATTTACGCATGATTCGCATCGCTAGCGCAGTAATTGTTGCCTTGACACTGGCCGGTTGTGCCGGTTTTGGTGTGCATCGCATTGATATCCAGCAGGGCAACCTGATCACCCAGGAGCAACTGGCCAAGGTGAAGCCCGGCATGAGCCGCCAGGATGTGAAGAACGCGCTGGGGACGCCGCTGATGCAGGATGTATTCCATGCCAACCGCTGGGACTACTACTTCACCAACGAAATGAGCACGAAGTACGGCCCGTTCGGACGCGAATTCCAGAAGTACCACGTGACGATCCTGTTTGAGAAGGAAGTCGTGGCCAAGATTGATGGCGTCGCCTCGCCTACCGAAATCCTGCTGGGTGGCGGCGAACGCCGGTTCACCCCGAAGGCTGACATCCCGGGCATGCCCGAACCCAAGAAACAGCCGCAATAAGCAACATGGAACAGCGCATCGCCATTGCCGGTGCCGGCGGCCGCATGGGCCGGGCGCTGCTTGATGCAGCCACTCATGTGTCCGGCCTGCGGGTAATCGCCGCGCTGGAACATCCCGCGAGCCCGCTGGTCGGGCGTGATGCGGGCGAGTTGTCTACCTTGGCGCGTGGCGTGACGGTGGGCGCAGATATTCCCGCTGCATTGGCGGTGGCGGATGTCCTGATCGATTTCACGCGGCCAGAAGGAACCATGACGCACCTGGCCGCCTGCCGTTCCGCCGGCGTCAATATGATCATCGGCACTACCGGTTTCAGCGACGCGCAAAAGCAGGCGATAGCTGCTGCGGCGGGCGACATCGCCATCGTATTCGCAGCCAACATGAGCATCGGCGTCAACGTGGCACTGAAACTGGTCGACATGGCCACGCGCGCGCTGCACGAGAATTACGACATCGAGATCATTGAAGCCCACCACAAAATGAAGGTCGATG
>CAYSKY010000309.1:0-4838 GCA_964431425.1 uncultured Burkholderiales bacterium | reverse complement strand
CACCTTCTTGGGGTTCTGGTTGTTGATGAGTTCCATGAATCGCCTCGGGACGATCTGCCAGGTGACGCCGAACGGATCGGTGATCCAGCCGCACTGCAATGGCTTGGCGCCGGCGTTGACGAGCTTGTTCCAGTACGCATCCACTTCGGCCTGGCCTTCGCAGTCCACAAACAGCGAGAAGCCTTGGGAGAAACTGAAATACGGGCCGCCGTTATAGCCCATGAAGCGCTGGCGCCCGACCACGAACTCGGCGGACGTGACGGGGCCGTCCTTGCCGGTGCGGGCGACATTCCTGATCTCGGAATCCGGGAATGTGCTGGTGTAGAACGCCATGGCGGCTTCAAGCTGGTTGTTGAACATCAGGAAAGGTGTCACTTTGCTCATCGGGGTGTCTCCTTTGGTCGGTTCACCGTGCAGCATTGGAAGGCTACCGGCTGCTAGCGCGGCTTGCTTGTTGATTTGGTATTGGACTTGGTCTTGGGCTTCGCTTTGGGCGCCGCCTTGGCCTTGGGCGCGGACTTGGCCTTGGGCGGTGCCTTCGGCTTCGCGTCGGGCAGCGCTTTGGCCGTCGTCAGCAGCAGTTGCGCCAGCAGCGCGCGGTCTTCCAGGCAATCGTTGACCATGAAGCAGAGCTTGGCCCCCGGATAGGGAGGCGCCTCGACGACGTTTGCCAGTAGCTGCCTTCCTTCCGGCGTCGGCTTCAGAAAGAGCTGATTGTCTGCGGCCAGTGCGGTGACCTTGCCGTCCACATAAACGGCGTATTCACCAAACATCTTTTTGAAAGACAAGGTCGCACCGAGGCCGGACTGGTCGATCACGTAATCAATGAAGTCTTGGGTCGTAGCCATGGCAGTGGAATTTGTGCGTGCGAACAATCATAGTATGGCGCGACCCGGCCGGCATCAACTCCCCACGGTCGCGACAAGGGGCGCGCGGGGTTTCAGCGCCCACCGATCAACAGCGTCGTGGCCGGCACTACACGCCCATCCCGGATGAGGACTTCACCCGCGGAGACCGGCAGCGTGAAGCGGCGCGGCCCTGCACTGCCCGGATTGACGAACCAGACACCATCCCGTTCGGCAATGGCCGGCTGATGCGAGTGCCCGTACACGACCACGCTGACGCCGGCAGCCACAGGATCAATGTCCATTTCCGCGATGTCGTGGACAACATAAAAGCACACACCACCCAGTTCAATGAGCTCGGACTGCGGAATTGCGTCCGCCCAGGTGCCACGGTCGTTGTTGCCGCGCACCGCTGTTACCGGCGCAATTTCGCCCAATGCAGAGGGAATCGCCGGATCACAAATGTCGCCAGCATGGATGATGTGATCGGCACTGCGCAGGTGGGCCAATGCTTCCGGGCGGAGCAGGTTGTGGGTATCTGAGATCAGGGCGATGCGCAAAACAGTGCCCTCTCTGCGCCTATCTCAATATTGGACCCATTGAAGGACGCGTACTTTCAGCTTGTTCGGAGCGAGTGCGGCAGCAATTCGATGAGAGTTGGTATTGCCATACCTCTGAAAATGGTTTCGCAAAAAAACTAGGCCTAGTTACAGCAGGTGCTAACGCCTTAACTTAGGGAATACGTCGGAACGAAGGATTCACAGTCCGCGCATGTTCCCATAGGAGATCAGCAATCTCAATGTAGGCAATCGCTAGGTCTCTTGCTCGTGCAAGCTGTTCGCTGTCCTTTACAAAGCTATCTAGAGCCAAGCTTAGCAATGCGCGCCGTTCTTCATTCGATGGGTGAGAATCCGACCCAGCGTCAACGAATGTCTCGTTCAAACCGCCTAGAACGATGTGTCGTGCTCTTGCAGCCATGTCTAGCGACACAAAGAACAATTCAATGCCCACGTAGGACAGACCGACGTCATAACCGGAGTTGTTCATGGCTTGGAGCGTAAGTGCCAAACCAATAATGTCAGCTTCGTGCTCCTGCTGATGCGCTGGATTTTTGCTAACAAAATCCTCTGTTCGCAAGCCGAAGCGCTTTAGGAGACCGGAAAGATGGCCAGAGTAGACGTGGCCAAACTCATGAGCTACGACGAATAACTCCATGCCTCCCCTCAATATGTCGATCAGTTGCAGGTAGTCTTGATCGGGGTTGTATTGTTTAGACCGTGACGGCGATCCCGTCACTGCGTAAGCGGAAAGCAAGTCGCTAAATCGGAAGCTCAGCTCTGGCGTGTTTTCAAGACGCTTCTTTACTGAATCTGTCTCAACTGAAAGTTGAAGCATCTCGCCTTGGTCGACGACAGGAAGGCACTGTGCAAAAGTTTTGGCAAAAAGATGGCAGTAAAGGAATAACTCCGAATCAAAAAGTAGAAAAGGCCGACTAACTGTTGGGAGCACGACTGCACTCGCATTAACACAGCCTGTCGGTATACATGCGTAGTGCGGAAATGCTTCGGTATCGAGGCCCAATGCACTCGCAGCGTCTTTGATGCGTGTGATCAAGCCTGTCAAGATTCGGTACTGAGTTGGCGAGTCGTATCTCGTTGGAAGATCAAGCTCACCTAGGTCGGAGAGTTGTGCGCGCAGTTCTTCGGTGACCCACGGCATGCCAGACACCAAAGCATCTAGTATTTCTTTTAACTTGTTGATGTCTTGCTCTGCTTGGTTGCGCCATGCATCCGGCAATTCCCCAAACGTTCCAGAAGCAAGGTGCCGTTCGAGGTTCGCGAAGTCCGCGTCAACATCCGATCGAAACTTGACTTTCAAATTAGCTCGCGATTTCTTGTGATTCATTGAAGTCGCTGCACGTGACACCAGCAGCGATCTGGACTTCGCTCAAGGGTCACCTAAGCAGGCGCCGCACGATGCTTCAGCCAGCATGGCCCCTTCAGTTTGCAATTATTGCGGCCGCTCTCAACCAACGTGGATAAATCGTTTGAGATTAGCCGCGCTCAATGGGTATTAACAAAGTGTAGTTCAAAGGCGTGAATTGTGCACGGAGATGAGCAGGCCAATTGTCGTGCTGGGAGTCTATTGCTGTGCACGCAGAAGAAAAGTCACCTGCCAACCCCTCCCCCGCGCCTCCCCCAGCAACCTCGCATCACCATCCACCACCACCGGCACCCCAACCGCCGACAGCAGCGGCAGATCATTGATCGAGTCGCTGTAAAACGTCGCCGTCTTCAGCAAGTCCTCCGACATCCCCTGCTCCGCCAGCCAGCGCTTGATGCGCACCACCTTGCCTTCGCGCATGTTCAGCACGTCACGGGTGCAGCCGGTGAAGACGCCATCGACTTCTTCCACCTCGGTGGCGATGAGGTCGGCAATGCCGAAGTATTCCGCAGTGAGCTCGGTGATGAAGCGGTTGGTGGCGGTGGTCATGACCACGAGGTCGCCTGCATCCTGGTGCTGCTTCACCAGTGCCACGGCGTCGGCGGGGATGCGCGGGCGGATCCAGTCGGTGAAAAACTTTTGGCGCAGCATCTCGCCGCGGATGCGCGGCATGTTGGTGAGTGTGGAGACGTAGAACGCGCAGAACTCCTGCGCGGTGGCGGTGCCGGCGCGGTAGCGGATGTCCATGTCGGCATTGGCGGCGGCGAAGGTGGTGGCGTCCACCACGCCTTCCGCCATGAGGAATTCGCACCACAGCACATCGCTGTCGCCGGTGAGCAACGTGTTATCGAGGTCGAACAGCGCCAGCTTTTTCCCGGCCTGCATGGTTATGGCTGCCGCAGGTGCCAGGCTTTGGGACGCGTGAAAGCCTGAATGCCGTAGGTGGACAGCGTGAGGCCCACGCCCGAATCACCGTGGCCGGACCAGGGCAGGCGCGGGCTGACGCGGTCGCAGCAGTTCCAGTACACCGAGCCGGCGTTGACGCGGGCCAGCAGCGCCTTGGCCAGGGCCGCATCGCGCGTGTACACGCCGGCGGTGAGGCCGTAGCGGGTATCGTTCATCAGCCGCACAGCTTCCTCGTCGTCGGATACTTTCTGGATGCCGATGATGGGACCGAAGCTTTCCTCGCGCATCAGTTCCATGTCGTGGTTGACGTTGACGACCACCGTGGGCGCATACCAGTTACCGGGGCCGGGCAAACGTTTGCCACCGACCAGTACCTTGCCACCCTTGGCCACGGCATCGGCCACCTGTGCGTCCAGCACATCCAGCTGCGGCGCGCGGGTGATGGCGCCGATGTAGGTGGATTCATCCAGCGGGTCGCCGGTTTTGAAGGTATTCACGGTGTCCACAAACGCGGCCACGAAGGCATCGTAAATGCTCGCATGCACGTAGATGCGCTCGACCGAGCAGCAGCTTTGCCCGGTGTTGTACATGGCGCCATCGGCCAGCGATTCGGCGGCGGTCTTCGGGTCGGCGTCGTCGGCCACATAGGTCGGGTCCTTGCCGCCCAGCTCCAGCTGCAACTTGATGAATTTGCCCGACACGGCCTGCGCGATCTTGCGGCCCGTGGCCACCGAGCCGGTGAAGAACACGCCGTCGATCTTCTGCGCCAAGAGCGCCGTGCCGACCTCGCCGGTGCCGATCAGGCAGGCCATCACGTCGCGCGGCACGCCGGCCTCGTGCAGCAGGCGCGCGATTTCCAGGCCCGTCATGGCCGCGTATTCCGACGGCTTGTACAGCACCGCGTTGCCTGTGAGCAGCGCGGGGATGATGACGTTGCAGCCCACGAACCACGGGTAGTTCCAGGCCGAGATGTTGGCCACCACGCCCAGCGGCGTGTGCTGGATCTGCTCGGTCATGCCGCCTTCGTCGTACACCGTCTCGGTCGCCACCGACAGCTCGATTTCCTCCAGGAAGAAGTCGATGCGCCCCAGCAGGCCGTTGAGCTCGTTGCGTGACATCTTGATGGGCTTGCCGGTCTCGCGC
>CAYSKY010000308.1:0-4839 GCA_964431425.1 uncultured Burkholderiales bacterium | reverse complement strand
GTTCCGCCTCCATCTGCGGAACCATATTGGCGGCCGCCTTCAGAGAGGCATACCGACTGGAGTACTCCGCAACGCGGACGCGCAAGGAGGCTACACTCGCCTCCGCTGCGGCAAGCGAAACCTTCAGTTGTTCAACCGCGCGCGGTCCGTTGCCCATTGACACCGGCCCAACAGGCCCTCCCTCCTTGCGCCTGGCAGCAAGCAGCTGCGTACGTTGCTCTTCCAACTCCCGTATTACCCGTTGCGCGCCGACGACGTCAGGATGCCTTTCGGTGTATCGCTGCAAGAGCACATCCAGATTTCTCCTCATCGCATCAATTCGGGCCTCAACTTCAGCGATTGAGGTCGCGGTAACGCTAGGTGCAGCATTTGAACCTGCTGCAAAGCTTGGCTCCTCACTCGCCAGCCCCCGCCGGAATGCGTCGCGTGTGTTTTCGGCCTCCCGCAGTTCCAGTTGGGACCTATCAAGTAGCGCCTTGACTTCCGACAGCCTCGTGAAGTAGTTCGCCCCTTCGCCAGAGGTGACTCCCATTGACTTGAGCTTGAACTCTTTCAGTTTTGATTCAGCGTCCTGCAATTTTTTCTCGTAAATGACAATCTGCTCATCGATAAACTTCTTCGCGGCATCGGTATCGGTTGCTTTTCCCTGGTGTCTGGTTTCGATGAACATGGACGAAAAGACCTGCATGGCCCTCATGGCGCGGTCGGGCACGGTATCGCGAAAACTAAGGATGTAAATATTGTCTTTGCCGCTGCCCTGGATTTTCAGGGTCTTGGTAATGTCATCCACGAGGGCGTCGTAATCGTTTTTGGATTTGACCTTTGTGTCAAGGCCAACGGTCTGGATGAGTTTTTCGACATTTGGGCGGCTGATCACGATGCGACTCAACATGGCAATCTGTTGTTCGTCGTTCGGCAACACTGTGAGCCCTGTCATTAGCGGCTTCAGTATCGACGCGGTGTTCACATAAATGCGGGTCGCAGCCTCGTATTTGTCCGGAGTCAACGCGATCGCGACGATACTTAGGAACGCAACGCCCCATGTTGCCGCCATGCCATACCACCGGTAGTTCCACATGCCACGGATTGATATGCGGGCGAACCGGAATAGATCATCCATCGTTAAAGCCTCAGGAGGGCGCCCTTAGAATCAAGGCGTCTCGCATCTTTCTGGGAAATATATCGATCAAAACCAGCTTTGCGGGATGATCAGCACGTCGCCTGGGCGCATCTCGACGTTGGCCGAAACATCCCCGCGCTTGATCAAATCTTTGACCCTCGCCGAATAGCGTTTGCCACCTTCTGCGCTGCGCACGATCGTGGCGCCATTGCCATCGGCAAATTCTGTAATGCCTCCCACAGCGATCATCACGTCCAGCAGAGTCATTTGTTGCTTATAGGCCAGCACCTGTGGTTTTGCGGCTTCACCTACTACGCGAATTTGCTCACTGTACGGACCCACAAAGCCGACGACCACGACAGTGACAACCGGATCGCGAATGACTTTGGAGAGTGCCTTTTCGATGTCTCGCGCCAAAGTAGATGAGTCCTTGCCCATTGCGGGCATATCCTCTACCAGAGGCGCGGCGATCTTGCCGTCAGGCCGTACCGGGACGGTCATGGAAAGTTCGGGATTCCGCCAAACGACGATGGAAAGGGTATCGCCCGGACCGATGATGTACTGGTAGTCGGGTGACGCCGCTTTAGCGGGTGCCGGAGGGATGCGGTTCCAGCTACAGCCAGTAATGACGGCAGCGACAAATATCACTCCCATGGCCGTCTTGGTTGCTGCCAACATACTTTTCAACATATTGCCTCCCTTTTTGATCCCACTTGCCCCAACCTTTGCATCATCTCGCTGGAACAATTCAGCACCACCTTTACCCGTTCTGCGGCCAGGCTCACAAGCTGGGGCATTCCTATTCCTGCAACGCGCGCCAAACTCACATTGATCCAGTAATAGGAAACGGGCACACGGACTACGTCGCCAAATCTCGCGCGAACCACGTGAAGCCGGCTAAGATAGAGCTATTGGCACCTATTATCTATGATATTTCGCACAAATTCTTTGGCGATTGAGCGTTGGAATACGTGTTGGTTCAACCCGAAGCTTGGGATGCGCGATCCGAACTTGCAACAAATTCCACCCAGCTGAGCGAGCAAAGTCAATGACTCGAAAAAAAATTTTGGTTACCGGTGGTGCCGGCTATATTGGCTCGCATACCTGCATTGAACTCATTTCAGCGGGTTTTGAACCAATCGTCGTCGACAATCTTTGCAACAGCAAGCAGCAAGCGCTTCGCCGGGTAGAGAAAATTACGGGAGAACGGGTACCTTTTTACCAGGAGGATGTACGCAATCGTAGCGGTCTAGAGGCTATTTTCAAGGATCACCAGTTCACCGCAGCAATCCACTTTGCAGGTCTGAAGGCGGTGGGCGAATCTGTACAGATGCCGGTCTCCTACTACGACGTGAACGTGAACGGGAGCTTGACGCTACTGCAAGTAATGGCGCAAGCGGGCGTCAAGCACCTTGTTTTTAGTTCTTCGGCCACGGTTTATGGGGATCCAGCTTCCGTCCCTATCCGCGAAGGCTTTCCGCTTTCGGCCACCAACCCCTATGGCCGCAGCAAGTTGATGGTCGAAGACATCCTGCGGGATGTTCTTAAGAGCGACTCTCAATGGCGAGTGGCTCTTTTACGTTATTTCAACCCGGTCGGGGCGCATAGCAGCGGTCTGATCGGCGAAGATCCCAACGGCATCCCCAACAATCTGATGCCTGTCGTCAGCCAGGTAGCCGTCGGCAAGCGCAAGGCATTGTCGATTTTTGGCAATGACTACCCGACTCCGGATGGCACCGGCGTGCGCGACTATATACATGTGGTCGATCTGGCGAGGGGACATGTGCACGCGCTCAATGCGCTTGCTTCCAAACCCGGCATGATCACCGTCAACCTGGGTACGGGCAACGGCTATTCAGTACTGGAAGTGGTCCGCGCGTTTGAGAAGGCGAGTGGCAGGAACGTACCATTTGAACTTGTGGATCGCCGGCCAGGCGATGTCGCCGCGTGTTTCGCCGATCCAAGCCTCGCCATGGAACTGATTGGTTGGAAAGCGAATCTTGGGCTGCAGCAAATGTGCACGGATGCGTGGCGCTGGCAAGCCGCGAACCCCGATGGCTACCCGAGCTAGACCCCGCCATTGCCGCGCTAGCGGCAGCGGAGCCCCCCGGCTCTGCAGGGTGCAGTAGAAGTTTGACAAATACGGCAGTCCATCTGAGGAAACTCCTAGTTGTGAGCCGCCAAGCGCACAACAAGGAGTTTGATGATGGACAAGCTGGAGTGTCTGAGTCATGCGCAGTGGGAGTGCAAATACCACGTAGTTTTCATTCCGACATGCCGGCGCCAGACGTCTTGCAAGGAGTTGCGGAAGCTACTTGGAGAGGTGTTCAAGCAACTGCCCCGGCAGAAAGAAAGTGCGGTTGAGGAAGGGGATTTCATGCCAGATCAGGCGCTTTTGATGCTGTCGATTCCGCCAAAGTATTCGGGATCCTAGGTGGTGAGCAGTGCGATGCATCTGGGTCGGGTTTCTGGCGAGAGGAGGCGTATCTTCGTCTGGAAGCATCTAGGGGCCAGAGGGCACTTCGTTTCCACGGTTCGGCGGGATGAGCAAGCCGTACGTGAGTACATCCGCAACCAGGAACAGGTTGCCGAAAAGATGGAACAGATGAAGCCTTGCATTGAACGGCCACCTTTAGGTGGCTACCGACTCACTAAGACGCGTTAGCGTCGAAACAGCCGCTTTGAGCGTCCCACCAAATAGAGCCCCGGCTTTACCGGGGGATACTTGCTAGGTATCTCGCTAGGTGCAATGGGGGACTGGCGTGCCATTCGGCTTCTATTGCTTGTGGATATGATTTCGCGCCTGCATCCTGCATGCGACTTCTGCTACTAAAGGCGATTTCGATGGATTGCGCCAATGAATTCTAGGAATAACATGACGAAAACCTATGTTGCGGGTCGGGTTTCTATCGTGATACCAGCGTACAACTGCGCCGGTACGATTGCCGCCACAGTCCAAAGCTGTCTCAAACAATCCTATCCTGATATCGAGATCATCGTCGCAAATGATGGCTCGACCGACGGCACGAGCGGCGTTCTGAGTCAATTTTCTGACCGCGTTCGGATCCTCAATAAACGCAATGGCGGCGTGGCCGCCAGCCGAAATGCCGGAATGCAATTAGCTACCGGCGAGTATGTAGTGTGGATGGATCATGACGATTTGATGTTCCCTGACCGCGTTTCGATTCAGGTCGCTGTGCTTCAAGCCGATCCAGACCTGTGGCTGGTTTCAAGTGACTTCAGTGCATTCAGAGACGAGGCCGAGGATTTCGAACTTTCCCATATCGGCACCTATTACAGTGCGGTTCGCCGCTTGGGTGGCATCGGGGCGATCTATGCCTACCAAAAGTCCATGGAGCGCTCCAGCCGTCAGTATCAGGTCAGGTGGGGTGGCATTTACGAAGAGTTGATTTCGGGGAATTTTGTTCATCCGCCAACAGTCATGGTGCGATGCAGCGCCTTTGAACGCGCCGGTTTGTTTGATGAAGCGCTTACCTACAACAGCGAATACGACATGGTGTTTCGGATAGCACGGCTTGGCCCCGTCGCCTACGTCGATGCCCCATTGCTGCGATACCGACGAAGTGAAACACAACTATCGCACGGGACAGGAGGAGGAAAGATTCCGATGGAGACGATCAGGGTACTGGAGAAGGTTAGGGCAGAAGATCCGTCCCTATACCAGCGACGAACCGCCCTTTTCAAGCACCGGATTGCCG
>CAYSKY010000307.1:832-4839 GCA_964431425.1 uncultured Burkholderiales bacterium | reverse complement strand
GGCCTACACACCATCGCCACCAACGGCGACGCCAGCCTGCAGCGCGGTATCGGCGTGCATCTGTATGCGGCAACGGCGTCGATGACATGCTGCTTTTACAACGCGGACGGCGAGTTGCTCATCGTTCCTCAGGACGGCACCCTCACACTCAAAACCGAGTTCGGCATTCTGGCGGTCCAGCCAGGTGAAATCGCCGTGATCCCGCGCGGCGTGAAGTTTCGCGTGGAAATTGATGCCCCTGTTCGCGGCTACGTATGCGAAAACTACGGCGCGCCGTTGCGGCTGCCCGACCTCGGCCCCATCGGTGCCAATGGCCTCGCGAACCCGCGCGACTTTCTGGCGCCGGTGGCGTGGTACGAAGATATCGCGGGTGAAACCACCATCGTCGCCAAGTTCGGCGGCAGGCTTTGGTCCACCACCGTTCCGGGTTCGCCACTAAATGTGGTCGCCTGGCACGGCAACTACACGCCCTACAAATACGACCTGACGCGCTTCAATGCGATCAACACGGTGTCGTTCGATCACTGCGATCCGTCGATCTTCACGGTGCTGACCTCGCCCTCGGAAACCGCCGGAACGGCCAATGTGGATTTCGTGATTTTTCCGCCACGCTGGATGGTTGCCGAACACACCTTCCGCCCGCCGTGGTTCCATCGCAACCTGATGAGCGAGTACATGGGCCTCATCCAGGGCGTGTATGACGCCAAGGCCGACGGGTTCCTGCCGGGCGGCGGCTCGCTGCACAACTGCTTTTCCGCGCACGGACCTGACCAGGCGACCTTCTCCAAGGCCTCCGCCGAAAAGCTCGAACCGGTTTATCAGGGCCGTACGCTGGCCTTCATGTTCGAAAGCCGCTACGTGTTCGAGCCCAGCGCCTTTGCCATGAATACCCCCGCGTTGCAGGACAACTACGACGCGGCGTGGAACGGTTTTGAATCTGCGAAAGTGAAATGACATGAAACTCGCCTCCCTCAAAGGCCCGACCCGCGACGGCACCCTGCTTCTCGTGGACGAAAACCTCTCCCGCGCCGTGGCCGTGCCGGACATCGCCCCCACCATGCAATACGCCCTCGAACACTGGCACGCCGTCGAGCGCGACCTGCTCAATGAATTCGAGGCCATCGATTCCGGCACCAGCCGGCCGATCATCGATTTCCAGAAAGCCCTGGCCGAAGGCAAGGTGGCCGCACCGCTGCCCCGCACCCACCAGTGGCTGGACGGCTCGGCCTACCTCTCGCATGTCGAACGGGTGCGCCGCGCGAGGAACGACACCGTGCCGGAGAGCTACTTCACCAATCCCCTCATGTACCAGGGCGGCGGGGACTCCATGCTCGGCCCGCGCGATGATATCGAGGTGCTGTCGGAAGACTGGGGCGTGGACCTGGAAGCCGAGGTGGGTGTCATCACCGGCGACGTGAAAATGGGAGCCACGCCGGCGGAAGCGGCCGAAGCGGTGCGCCTGGTGGTGCTGATCAACGACATCTCCTACCGCAAGCTCATCCCGGCTGAATTGCAAAAGGGCTTTGGCTTCGTCAACGGCAAGGGACTCAACGCGCTTTCCCCCGTGGCGGTCACCCCAGACGAACTGGGTGGCGCCTGGGGCGACGAAAAGGGCGCGGGCAAACTCGACTACCGCATGGTCTGCCACGTTCGCGGCCACTGGTTCGGCAACCCGAACGCCGCCGATGACATGACCTTCTCGCTGTTCGACCTCGTCTCCCACGCCGCGAAGACCCGCCCGCTGATGGCGGGCACCCTGATCGGCTCGGGCACCGTCTCGAACCACGACAAGGCCACCGGCTACGCCTGCATCATGGAAAAGCGGGTGGTCGAACAGGTGGAACTGGGCGAGGCGAAGGAAGACTTCCTGCGCTTTGGCGACGAAATCGACATCGACATGTTCGACCACCATGGCGAGACGATCTTCGGCAACATCCGCAACAGGATGGTCAAAGCGGGAAGCCGATAGTGGCCGGCCAAACCGATCACGCCCTGCGCGGCGACTACTCCAACATCCGCGCCGACTACACCGTCGAGCAGGACTACAGCCGCTACACCGCTGACGAACAGGACCTGTGGCGACGGCTGTACGCCCGCCAGTCGGCGCTGGTGCCGCAATACGGCTGCGACGAGTTCTGTGACGTGCTTGCCACACTGAACTTCAGCAGCGGGATTCCGCGCTTTGACGACACCAATGTAAAGCTCATGGCCGCCACCGGCTGGACGCTGGTCGCCGTCCCCGGCCTGCTGCCCGACGATGTGTTCTTCGAGCATCTCGCCAATCGGCGCTTTCCGGTGTCGGTGTGGATCCGCAAGCCAGAGGAATTTGACTACATCGTCGAGCCGGACATCTTCCACGATTTCTTCGGCCACGTGCCGCTGTTATTCAACAAGGTGTTTGCCGATTACCTTGAGGCGTATGGCAAAGGCGGCGTGAAAGCCAAGGGACTCAACGCCCTCGATTACCTCGCGCGGCTCTACTGGTACACAGTGGAGTTCGGTTTGATTCGCACGCCGAAAGGCTTGAAGACCTACGGCGCCGGCATCCTGTCATCGGCGGGCGAATTGCCATACTGCGTGCAAAGTCCGAAACCACACCGCATCAAGTTCGACCTCATGCGCGTAATGCAATCGAACTACAAGATCGACACCTTCCAGGAAACCTATTTCGTGATCGACAGTTTCCGGGAATTGTTCGATGCCACCGCGCCGGATTTCACGCCCTACTACGCCCAGTTGCGCAACCGCCACGACCTCGCAGCCAACGAAACCATCGCCGAGGACCGGCTGATCAAACTCTAGCAATGGCGCGGGTTTCTGGGCATTTTTGGCCTGGAAGCCGCGCCACTGCTTGAGTTTCATGTGCACGCCACCGACCCCATGTTTGATTTTTCGCCCGACGCCGGACTATGGGGACTTGCCGCTTCGGCCTTTGTCTCGGCCACGATCCTGCCCGGCAACTCCGAGGTGGTGCTGCTGGCGGTGCTGGCCAAGTATCCGCACCTGTTCTGGCCGGCCATCGCAGTGGCTACGGTGGCCAACACGGCGGGTGGCATGACCTCTTACCTGCTGGGCCGCCTGCTGCCACGCAAGCTCGATGCCCGCGCGCTGCAGTGGCTGCAGCAGCATGGCGAATGGGCGCTGCTGCTCTCGTGGGTGCCGCTGGTGGGCGACGCGTTGTGTGTTGCCGCCGGCTGGCTGCGGCTCAATGCGTGGACCAGCCTGCTGCTGATGGCGGTGGGCAAGTTCGCACGCTATGTGCTGCTGGCGGGTGGCTGGGCCTGGATCGCGGCGCGCTGGTTGTGATCCGCCCTATTTGATCGTCACCCAGGTCAGCGGCAGCAGGTTATCGGGGCGGTGGATTACCTCCACGTTGCGCCGCGAGGCCCAGGGGATGATCTGCCGGTGCAGGGGAATCACCAGCACCTCGTCCTGCACCAGCTTGGTGATGCGCCCGGTCATCTCAAGGCGCGCGGCGGGATTCATTTCACCTTCGAGCTTGTCGATCAGTGCATCCAGTTCCGGATGGCTCAGCCGTCCGTAGTTGGACTCGCCGTTGCCCTTGTTGTCCTTGCTGTGCAGGATGGGTTTCATGGTGAAGATGGCTTCCGGGCTGCCGCCCCAGCCGACCAGATAGGCGCTGGTGTCCGAGTTCAGCAACTTCACAAAGAAATTGGCCTTGACCATGGAATCCACCCTCACGTTGACGCCCACCTTGGCCCACATGGCGGCCAGCGCAATGCAGATCTTCTCGTCGTTGACGTAACGGTCGTTCGGGCAGGTCAGCGTAAACGCGAAGCCCTTCGGATAGCCAGCCTCGGCGAGCAGTTGCCGGGAACGCGCCGGATCGTAGGGATGGCGCGCTTCGGTGTCCGGCGGCAGCCCGATCGCCTTTCCGCCGGGCCAGGGCAGGCCGGTGGGCACCGACATGCCGCGCATCACCTGTGACTTGATGGCGTTGATGTCGATGGCCTTGACCGCCGGCTCCATCAGATCGCGGACCCGGG
>CAYSKY010000307.1:0-822 GCA_964431425.1 uncultured Burkholderiales bacterium | reverse complement strand
GCCTGATATAGCGCGAGGCGCACGCGTCGGTCCTTGAAGGGATTTTTGCCCTTCACATCCGAATACTGCAGTTCCGCGCGACTCTGGTCGAAGCCGATGAAGAGAACCCGCAGTTCTTCCCCTTCCCAGATGCGGATGTCCGGATCGGTGCGGAGGCGCAGCACGTCCTGCAGCGAGGGGTCGAGCACAAAATCCAGTTCGCCGGTCTTGAGCGCGGCCATGCGCGTGGCGGCGTTGGTGATGGGGCGGTACTCGATCACATCGGCGTTGCCCGAATAAAGACCCTCTTTGATGCCCCACCATTCGGGATTCTTGCGATGCACGATCTTCACCCCTGGCTCGCGTGAGACCAGGATGTACGGCCCGGTCCCCATGGAATGGCGCGAGGCATACGACTCCTCGTTACGCCGGAAATCCACCGCGCGCGTCACGCCGTTTTTCTCGCACCAGGATTTGCTCACCACCATCAGCGTGACCAGCGTGGTCATCATGACCGGGTTGGGTACCTCGGCGACAAACTCCACCGTGTGTGAATCAATCTTGCGTGCCTTGCCGGCCTGGCGTGAATACAGACTGAAGGTGCCGGTGGAGGCCAGCGCGCGGTCGAACGAGAACACCACATCGTCGGCCGTGAACGGCGTGCCGTCGTGAAACTTCACGCCTTGCCGCAGCTTGAATATCCAGGTATTCGGCGCGGGATTGGTCCACGACACGGCCAGCGCCGGCATGAACTTGTTGAAGTCCGATTTGTCCCGGCGCACGAGATACTCGTACACCATGTTGTTGATGTGGTTGTTCACGCCCTCGTTGTTGCCGTGCGGG
>CAYSKY010000306.1:0-4859 GCA_964431425.1 uncultured Burkholderiales bacterium | reverse complement strand
ACGGTAATTGAAGCCCTCGCCCGACGCGATCCGCTGCCAGCCGCGCAACTGGACGCGGCGATCCAGTCCACCTTCGGATTGAATTCGGACTTTGAACACGCCGTTGCGCTCAAGGCCCTGCTGCGGCACCTGGAGCGCGGGGGGCCGGCATCGCTGTCGGCATTCCTGAAGTCAACGCAGCGCATCAACTCCGAGCACGAACGCAAGACCGTGCTGATCGCGCTGCTGGAGCAGGCCAAGCTGGACAAGGCGGGCTATGCGGGGGTGCTGCAGGCGCTCAGCGGCATGGGTTCAGACCACGAAATCGGTGCCATTCTGGGTGCGGTCGCAGCACGCATGCCTGCCGATGCGGAACTGGTGGCGGCCTACAGGCGGGTCGCCCGCCGCTTGGGAGAACACGCGCGCGGTCAGGCGGAGAAGGCGCTGGACCGCTTCAACTTGTAGAGGCCGCTCAGCCGGCGCCGGGCAGTTCGCGGTACACCCGCCGGAAGCGGGCATCTTCCACCACGCCAAAATCGCCCGGCGCATATTGCAGCACCCAATCCCCGGCGCATCCCAGCAACAGGTCACCGCCGGCGCGACGCGCGATCGAGAACGGTACGTCCATCTGCCGCGCCCAGACCGGAACCGGTTTGGCGGCGTATTCGCCGTCGCGGCCAAGCCCGCAGGGGGCGATGGCCTCGTACTTGGCATCAAAGCGTGCACGGGCAACGCTCCAGCGATCGCCCGTGGAGCCGGTCACCAGCGCATCCCCGGTTTCATAGCGGTTGATGCCCTCACGGCTCATGAGTTCGCCCGGCGAGTTGGCGAATTGGACGCGCACCGTTTCCTGTTTCACGTAGCGCAGGGCCAGCGGGTCTGAGCTAAGCTCGGGCGCTTCCAGTGCCAGCCTCATGCGCCAACCTCGAAGCCGTCACCGGTGATGTGAAACGTGCCGCCGGCTACGTAGTGAATGGTGCGCAGGCTGTCGTCCCCGTCGAAATGCCAGCGGCCATCAGAAAAGACGCGTGCATCCGCCGAAGCCGCCACCACCTCACCGATGAACAGGTCGTAGGCCTGCTGGTTATGCGGCTCGTCCATCACCCGGCACTCCAGCCAGGCCGCACAGCCGGTCAGCAAGGGAGCCTCAACCACATCACCGGCGAAGGTTTCCAGCCCGAAGCGATCGAACTTGTCCTCACCCGGCCCGCGCCCGCTGACCGAGCCGACATCACGCGTCGCCTGCGCCAGGGCGCGTGTCGGCACATTGATCGCAAAACGGCCGGAGGCCTCCACCAGTTCACGGGTGTAGGTCGCGCGATCGATCACCACCAGCACCTTGGGCGGCGAAAAATCCAGCGCGCTGTTCCAGGCCGCCGCCATGATATTGCGCCGGCCTTCATGTGCACTGCTCACCAGCACGGTGGGACCGTGGTTGATCAGCCGATATGCCTGATGCAGTGGTACGGGCTGCCGCCATGCCGTGCTCATTGAACACGCTTGTAAGAGGTGTAGCCATCCACGGCGCGCACATCGGGTTTGAGCACCAGCACCTCGCCCGGCGGCACGGTCACCTTCAACAGCGAGGTGATGATCGGCAGCGGCGCGGCGGCCGGATCCAGCAGGTTCTTCATCGGCGCGCCGTTCATCAGTTTTGAATTGGGTAGCAGCACGATTTCCGTGACCGGCGATTTTCCGGGATTGGCCAGCACGAAAACGCTGTCGGCAATGCGGTCGGTGTAGCGCTCATAGGCGAACAGGTTTGCCGTCCCCAGCAGCCTGAAATTCCCCACCCGTAGCGCCCGATGCTGCTTGTGCAGGCCGATCAGTTTGCGTGTCCAGCCCAGCGCCGGGTTGTCATCGCGCACCAGCTCCCAGCGCATCGGAGCGCGCATTTCCGGGTCATCACCACCGGTCATGCCCAGTTCGGTGCCGTAATAGAGGTTCGGCGAGCCGGGCAGCGTGAACTGCAACACCTGCGCCGTGCGCACCAGCTGGTCACTGCCCAGCACGGTGCGGATGCGGAACGTGTCGTGGTTGTCGAGGAAGATCCACGACTTCAGCATGTTGTCGGTACCCGACTCATCGACCATGCGTTGCACCATCAGCGAAGCCGTGCGCGCATCAATCTCGCCCTGGAGCGTGCGGATGAGGATCTCACGCAGCGTGAACTGCATCACGCCGTCGACGGACGGATACCACTCCTTCGGATAGTTGGCGATCTCCCCGACCACCAGCGAGCCGGGCTTGCGGCGATGGGCCGACTGCGTCAGTTCGCCCAGAAAGCGAAAGCCGATATCGAAGGCCACATCGAGCCGCCAGCCGTCGATACCATCGGCAAGGTAGCCCTGCACCACGGAATCGCGGCGACCGTAGATGTAATCGCGCACCCTGGGGTTTTCCAGGTTGAGTTCCGGCAGGCTCTGGGCCAGCGCCCAGGAACGTGAGCCCCCAGGGTATTGCGACCCAAAGAAAAACCAGTCCCGGTAGGGGCTCTTCGGGTTGGCGGCGGCGTCTTCATAAAACCGGGACTTGCGACCCATGTGATTGAACACGCCGTCGAGCACCAGTTTCATGCCCCGCCGGTGCACATCCGCCGCGAGCGTCTTCACATCACCACGGGTACCGAATTCGGGCGAGACCTGGTTGTAGTCCAGGGAATCGTACTTGTGGTTGGTGTAGGCGAGGTGGATCGGATTCAGGTAGAGCACATCCGCTCCCAGCTTCTGCACATAGTCGAGGCGGCCGCTAAGGCTTTCGAGGTCGCCTCCCCAGAAATCCATCTCGTGGGTCCACAGCTTGATGGCCGGGTCATAGACGCCGCGTTTTGGCAGCTCATCCCAGGTCCGCAGCACCTTGGGGGCGGGATAAAGCGCCCGTTTCTGTTCCAGCTTCGCTGAAGGCGCGAAACGGTCCACCAGCACCTGGTAAACGATGGCACCGTTGCGCCAGTCCTTTTCGCGGGCGGCGAACACCCCGGTGAGTGTTCGATCGGCCTCATTGGCATACGACGGCGTGGCGGCCGGCGGTTCGGCCGCGACCCCGCCGGTGATCAACAAAGGCAGCATGCAGGCAGCGGCTAGGGCGCGGCGCATACGTCGCGGCGGATTCAGGTTAAGCGGATTCACGGTCGTTCTTGTTGTAGTGAAACAGGCAAGGAAGGAGTCGGCGCCGGGCCGGCTGCAGAAGAAGCGCTTCGAAGAATATCAGGAGTGGCACAATCGCGGCATGTGCACCAACTTCATTCCCACCGCCACCGACCTGCTGGTCATGTTCGGCATTGAACGGGCGCCGTTTGATTTCAAAGAGGAGGCCTATCCCGGCTATGACGCGCCGATCGTACGCAACATCGTGCGCAAGAGCGATGCCGACCCGGCCGGCCGGGAGTGTTTGCCGGCGCGCTTCGGGCTGATTCCCTACTGGGCCAAAGCCGGCGACATCAGCCGCCTCAGCAAGGTTGCCTATAACGCCCGCAGCGAGACAGCCGGCCAAAAACCGATGTTCAAGACCGCCTGGAAGCGGCGCCAGTTCTGCCTGATTCCGGTGGACGCGTTCTATGAACCGAACTGGGAAACCGGCAAGGCGGTGCGCTGGAAGATCTGGCTGAAGGACGGCGCGCCGTTCGCACTGGCCGGCGTGTGGGAGCACTGGCGCAGCGGCGACGAGGTCATCAAATCATTTACCATGCTGACGGTGAATGCGGATAACCATGAAGTCATGCGCCGCTTCCACCGCCCCGGCGACGAGAAACGCATGCCGGTGATCATCCGGCCCGATGATTACGACCGCTGGCTCAATGCCTCCACGGAAGAGGCCTTCCGCATGTGTCAGCAGTATCCGGCAGACCTGATGCAGGCGGCGGCCGCACCCAAGCCGCCGGCACGCCCCAAATTGCCTCCCGCCGCAAACTGAGCAGCCTACATCTGCTCAATGGTCCCCGAACCGCGCACCAGCCGGTCAACCGTGGAAGGTGAACCGCTGTACCGGATGTCCCCCGATCCGGTTACCCGGGCGATGAGTTTCTCGGTGGCGTGCACGTGCGCCTCGCCGGAAGATGAGATGCGTACGTTGGCTTCGCGCGATATCAGCCGCGCGGTGCGGATGTCGCCACATCCCAGAATTTCCACGTCCACCTTGTCGGCGCTGCCGGCGGCACTGATGTCGCCCGAACCACGCACGGACATGGCCACCTCGCCCGCCTTAAGCGTCGGCAGCTTGATGTCCCCGGAACCGTGGATGGTGGCCTTCACTTCCCGGCTGGTGATGTCATTCAGCGCCACGTCACCCGAGCCGGCGATGTCCACGCTGACCTTGCCTGCCTTGACGACGTCAAACCGCACGTCGCCCGAGCCGCGAATGGCAACGTCCACGTTTTCTCCGGCCAGTTCGGTGCCCACCACATCGCCCGAACCATTGACGGTCACGCCCTCCAGCGTTTTCACCGCCAAACGTACCTTGATGCCCTTGCGGGTGGAAAACCCGGCGTTCTTGTCGCCGTCGATGGTCAGCACGCCGTTCTCGACCCGCGTGCGGATGAGCGGCAGCAGGTTGTCGTCGGTGGTGATGGTGACTGATTCAGTCGAAGCGAGCACCACCGTGACATCGGCGGGCAGCCCCAGTACCAGGCGGCTGGTGCCTGCCACCTGCCGGGTTTCCTCGCGCACCACGCCGGAGCCCTTGGTGCGGTGATCGCCGAACGAGGTCTGGCTGTCGATGGAAATGTTCCAGGCGGCATGGCGCGTGGCACCGCTGCCCCGCTCGCCTTCGGTAATGTGTATCGAGCAGCCGGCCAGCAGGACGGCGGCGGCCAGGGCGGTCAGTCGGAGCATTTTGATCGATTTGGTGTTCATGGCGTTCTCCCGGGGAGCGTGGATGGAATG
>CAYSKY010000305.1:0-4865 GCA_964431425.1 uncultured Burkholderiales bacterium | reverse complement strand
GACTTGCGCCGAACATTGTTGGGTGCTCTGGGCGCTGGCGGCCTTGCTGCGTCGCTGCCTGAAACCTTGTGGGCCGCGGCACCGGGCGCCATCGCCCGCGGCATCGAATCCCAACGCATCGCCGACCAGGGCGACGGCACCTTCCTCAACCCCGTCCTCGCCGGTGACCATCCCGATCCCACCATCCTCAAGGACGGCGACGATTATTACTTGACCTGTTCCAGCTTCGAGGCCTATCCCGGCTTGCTGCTGTGGCACTCGCGCGATCTCGTCAACTGGCGGCCACTGGGCCCAGCACTTCGGCGCAACATCGGCTCGGTGTGGGCGCCGGAACTGGTGAAGCACGATGGCTGGTTTTACCTTTACATCCCCACCAAGAAAACGCCGGCGCCCGGTTCGCGCACCACGTCCTGGGTGATCCGTTCGAAGCGCATCGAGGGGCCGTGGTCGGAACCTGTTGACCTCAATCTGCCGCGCCATATCGACCCCGGCCACGCGGTGGGCGAGGACGGCTCGCGCTGGCTGTTTCTGTCCGGCGGGGATCGCGTGCGCCTCGCGGACGATGGCCTTTCCACCCGCGGTGCGGTTGAGCATGTGTACGACCCGTGGCGGTATCCGCCGGACTGGGTGGTCGAGGGCTTTGCGCCCGAAGGCCCCAAGGTGCTGCGGCATGGCGATTATTTTTATCTCATCCTCGCCGTGGGTGGTACCGCCGGCCCGCCCACCGGGCACATGGTGATCGCGGCCCGCGCGCAGTCGATTCACGGCCCGTGGGAACACCATCCGCGCAATCCGCTGGTGCGCACCCAGTCCGCCGCCGAGCGCTGGTGGTCGCGCGGCCATGCCTCGCTGGTACAGGGGCCGGCGGGTGACTGGTGGGCCGTCTGCCACGGTTACGAGAACGGCTTCTGGACGCTGGGCCGGCAGGCCCTGCTGGCCCCGGTGACCTGGACGCCGGATGGCTGGTTCGAAATTGGCGGCGGCGACCTTTCGCAACCCATGCCCAAGCCCGCACGCGGCCGCGCACAGCCGCACGGCATGGCGCTCTCCGATGATTTCACCACCGACCGGCTGGGTACCCAATGGCACTTCTTTGACCCGGCGCCGGATGAAGCGGCGCGCATCAGCCGGCGCAACGCCACCTTGCACCTGGCCGCGCGCGGCGCTGCGCCGTCCAGTTCATCGCCGCTGCTGTGCGTAGTCGGCGACCCGGCCTACGAATTCGAAGCTGAAATTGAAATAGATGCCGGCGCACGCGGCGGCCTGCTGCTGTTCTACGACCGGCAGTTGTATTGCGGCCTCGGATTCGACGAGAAAAATTTCATCACCCACCAGTACGGCATCGAGCGCGGCCGCCCGGCCAATCCGCACGGCCGCCGCCTGTGGATGCGGGTGCGCAACGACCGGCACATCGTCAGTTTCTTCACCTCAAACGACCGCACACAGTGGCAGCGCTTCGACCGTGGCATGGAAGTCTCCGGCTATCACCACAACGTGCGCGGCGGCTTTCATATGCTCAAGCCGGGCCTGTATTCGGCCGGGGAGGGCGAGGTGCGGTTCCGGCAGTTTAGGTACCGGGCCTTGGGGTGAGCGTGGCGGGCCGCACGAATCGCTGGATGACACACGTATCATTTCGCACCTGTCACTGATTTGATCGCCGCACACCATGAACTTCACCCACGCCATCCTCCGCCTCCCGTCCGCCACCTGCGGACACGGCCTCACCACCGCGACCCTCGGTGCACCGGACCCAGAGAAGACCCGCAGCCAGTTCAACGCCTACGTCGATGCCTTGCTCGGCCTCGGCCTGACGGTGACCGTTTTGCCGGCCGCACCGGCATTCCCCGACAGCCACTTCGTTGAAGACACCGCCGTGGTCGTGCCCGAAGTGGCGGTCATCACGCATCCCGGCGCGCCGTCGCGGCAGGGCGAGGTGGCCACCATCGCGCCGGTGCTGGCGCGTCACCGGCCGATCGCGCGCATGTCGGCGGCCGCACACATGGACGGCGGCGACGTGATGCTGATCGGCAAACGCTTTTTCGTCGGCCTCTCGGCACGCACCGATGCGGCCGGGCTACGCGAGCTCGCGAACATGGTTGAGCCGCATGGCTATGAAGTGACTGGCATCGAGGTGAAGGACGGCCTGCACCTGAAGTCGGTTGTGAACTACGTGGGCCGCAACACCGTGCTGCTCAGCGCCGAAGCCGCCACCCATCCCGCCTTCGCGGGCTATGAGCACATCATCATCGTGAACAAGGAAGATGAATACGCCGGCAACACGCTGTGGATCAACGACACCCTGATCACCCCGGCCGGCTACCCCGACACGCTCGCCAAACTGCAACGCCTCGGCATGCCCATCATCGAGCTCGACACCAGCGAGTTTCGGAAGATGGATGGCGGGCTGACGTGCCTATCGCTGCGGTTTTGATTTACTTTGCTTGCGGAAAGGTTGGTCAAACGGAATCAATCCTTCCCCGGCGAAGGCCGGGGTCCAAGTTCGTTCGCAATAGACAAGCAAGATTGGACCCCGGCCCTCGCCTGGGAAGGAAATGGTTTGATGTCGTTCAGGGCCGCTGTTTTGACGGGTCAAAACCAGAATATAAGTGCCAAACTCAAGCACTGGCGGGGCTTCCAGGCCGAAAATGCCCGAAACGCCGCGCCAATGCTAGAGTTTTTCAAATCGCATGCGGCCACTAAGTGGTAGTCCGTTTCCGGTATCAGAAAGTGAGCCCTGCGGTGCGCCATTCTGCATAGGCATGAAAGAGTCCGCGCCAACAGTAGTTGGTTGTTAGTTCCAAAACTAGAATGGCGTGATGAGCGGACCAACTAGTTTGATGGCGAGAATGACGCGGTGCGCAACGGTGGTCGCCTCGCCGATGTGGTGCGTGCTTCTTTTGTTTGCGAACGCGCCGCCGCCGGCACTGGCGCAACAACCTTTATTGCTCTGGACGTCGCGGGTCTACGGCGCGGACGATGTCTTGGCATCCCCCGGGGCAGGGCGGCGCCCCATCGGTACGGATGCGTCCGGCAACGTTTACGTGGCGGGCAATTCAACGGATGGCACGCGTGGTGAGTTCCTCGTCATGAAGTACAACGCGGCAGGGCAAACCCAGTGGCGTTTCATTTTGCCGGTGAACGCTTATGCCGCTGCGACGGCGATCAGCGTTGACCTGGCAGGCAACAGTATCGTGGTTGGATCCATTGGCGCGCCCAGTTCCGGGTCCGTTGGTCAGGGCGACATCGTTGCCGTCAAACTCGACAGCAGTGGCAATGAACTTTGGCGCACAACCTTTGGTGCGCCCGGGAACACAGCGAGTATGCCGGTTGGCCTGTTGGTCGCTGGTGACGGATCGTTCTTCGTGTATGGGGCTACCAGTTCGAGCGACGTTGCAGCGGGATTGGTTATCAAGCTCGATGCGAACGGTACCGCGCTCTGGAGCCGGACTGCGAGCGGCGTCGCGGGTTTTGGGGCCTCGTTTTCGGAGCTCACCTTCGACCTGGCAGGAAACGTGGTGCTGACTGCGATCAAACGTACGGGGTCGGGCAACGAGGTATCCCATGTGCGCTACGCGCCTGACGGCACCGACCTGGGAAGCCGCGTCTATCTGGATCCGGTCGGGTCGGTGACATACAGCCTGGCGCTGGCTCCCGATGGCAGCGTCTATGCCGGTGGCTGCGTTCGCGAAGGTGGCGTGAGCTACACGGTAATGCGCAAGCACAGTGCCGACGGCACACTGCTTTGGCGGCGCACGAGTCCGGCGGCCAATCCGGTCGCCAGCCCGACGCCTGATTACGGGATCTGCGAATACCAGGTGGTGGCCGCCGACGGGCTCGGCAACGTTTACTTTGCCACCCGCGCGATCAAGGCCGGCTCGGTCGAGGATGTGCTGCTTTCCAAGTACTCGGCCAATGGCACACTGCTGTGGTCGGTGGTATTCAATTCCGCCATGAACGGCGTCGATATTCCCAACGCACTGGCGTTCGACAATGCCGGGGATGTGTATCTGGGCGGGCGCTCAAACACCTCGTTGGCGTATGAGCGATTTGTCGCCAAATATAGCGCGGGCGGCGCCGAACTCTGGCGCGCCGTGGTCAGCGGTGACGGCGCGCATTTCATCATGGACGAGTCGCAGAATTTGCTGTTGGCTTCCAGAGCCATGGGTCCCGTCAGCGTGGATATGCTGACGACCAAATTCTCGCCGGCCGGTGCGCTTGTCTGGCAGGCGACGGAGGGCATTCAAAGCGGTCTGAAAAGCATGCTGAGTTCAAGCTATGCCAACCGCCAGATAGCAAGGGACGGCGACGGCAACATCTATGTGCCGGGCGTCATGCTCGCGGCGCTGGAGGAATACCAACCACAGTCCGAACGCGCGGTTGTGATTTGTTACCGGCCGGATGGAACCGAAAAGTGGCGCAAGTTGTTTGACCGTGTCACCAGGGTCGGTGCGCTGACGCTCGATCGTGACGGGAACGTGGCGCTGGCGGCCAGCATCCCGAGTGGGGAAAGCCGCGGCGCGGGCATCATCATTTTGTCGGCGGCCACCGGAGATGAAATCCTGCGAACCGCCGTGCCGGCCGTGCCGGTGGTGAACGAACTTCCGAATCTGATCCGGCGCGACCCATTCGGCAATCTCTACGCTAACATCTTCGTTCCTTTCGGCAGCGCCGGAAATGGGGGCACGGCCAAGTTCAGCCCCGCCGGCGTTGAGATCTGGCGAAAACTGATGATCTACAACCCGGCATTTGACGCTGCGGGAAACCTCCATACGGTCGATTCATCGAGCGATGCGACGACAACTAGCATGGTGACGTCCAAGTACGATCCCGGCGGAAACCTGCTTTGGCGAGCCACTATTACACCC
>CAYSKY010000304.1:0-4868 GCA_964431425.1 uncultured Burkholderiales bacterium | reverse complement strand
TGCTCATCGAGACTGACTCGCCTTACATGGCGCCGGCACCTCATATCGGCAATACGAACCAGACGGGCTACGTCAGGCATGTGGCCGAACACATCGCCCAGTTGCGCGGCATTGACGTCGAAGAAGTAGCGCAGGCCACCACCGAGAATTTCTTTCGGCTTTTTCGTGGCGCGAAAACCTAGTTCGCAGGTGGTGGTTGGCCGGATTTCCCTAGGGCGCAGGTGCCAAACTCAAGCACTGGCGCGCTTCTTCAGGCATTTTTGCCCGGAAAGGCGCGCCAATGCTGGAGTTTCAGCGTGGTCGGCTTGCATTGATGGGCACCGGCGGCCATGCGCGCAGTGCCGCCAGCACCAATAGATCCAGCAAACAATAGAACGCGCCGGCTGAAAACGGCGGATTGGATTGGGTCAGTCCAAGCCCTGGTGCGAGGCTCTGCCATTGCCAGTTGCCAAGAGCCGTTCCGTATAACTCCATGACGAGCGCCAGCACAAACATGGTGGCGTAGAGCGCGCGCGCGCCGCTGAATGCCATGCAGAGGATGTACACGCCGAACAAAAGCACGCCAAAGCGGTCGAATCCACCCGTCCACGCATGGATCGCCCAGGCGCAGGCAGCCAGCGACACCAGCCAGGCCTGTGGCAGACGGACATGGCGCGCCACCACCAGTCCCAGCGTCATCAGCAGGGCATGGCCCGGCGGCACGAACAGCGGAACGTTCTGGAACTGGTAGTCGTAGAGTCCCCAGACGAGCGACAGCACCACTTCGCCCGTTCCCGCGATCGCGGTGCACAGCACAAGCACCCGCCGCTCTTCGCTGCCACCAAGACGGTAGAGCCAGGCAAACACCGCAAAGGCCCACAGGTTGGCTGCGATCTGTCCGGTCCAGCTGAAGGAGCGATCCAGTGCCAGCCCGCCGGCGATGACGGCAACGATGTTCAGTGGCACGGTGAGGCTGGCGCCGCGCCACAGGCGCAGGTGCAACGGGGTATCCGGCAACATCCGTCAGCCGACTCGCATACGCCGCGCCAATGGCGTCACTTCATCACCTGCACCAGATTGTTGAAGTCATCGGTCCACAACCGCCAGCCGGGTTGCGGCGCAATGATGTAGGACGCGTCGAGGATTTCCGGTTTCAGGAACTGGCTGTTGGCCCGCGACAGCAGCACCCAGTCGCTGGTGGTGGAGCCGTCGTCGTAGGTATCCCGCACCCAGGCCACATGCAAGCCGCGCTTTTCGGCAATTTGCTGGATCACCGGCTTGAGGTCCAGAAACCGGTTGGAAACGTGAAAGGCGATCACGCCGTCCGGTTTGAGGTGCTTTTCGTAAATGGCAACGGCTTCCAGCGTGATCAGGTGCACCGGAATCGAGTCGCTGGAAAACGCGTCGATGGCCAGCACATCAAAGTTCTGCGGAGGCTCGCGTTCCAGGTTGAGGCGCGCATCGCCCAGCGAAATCTCGATGGTGGCATCGCTGTCCTTGAGGTACGTGAAATCGCGGCGCGCAATCGTCACCACATCCGGGTTGATGTCGTAAAAGCGCATCACATCGCCCTTGTTGCCGTAGGTGGCAATGGTGCCGGTGCCAAGGCCGATCACGCCGATGCGGCGGGCCACCTCGGGCCGCTGCTTTTCCTTCAGCAGCAGGATGCGGCCGATCCCGGAGGCGGCCTTGTAGTAGGTGGTGGCGGAGCGGTTGTATGGCGGATCCATGTATTGGTCGCCGTGCAGGATCGCACCGTGCACCAGCGAACGCTTGCGGTACTCCACATCGGGCGGGTTGTATTCCTTCACCCGCAACGTGCCGTAAAAGTTGCGCGACATGACTACCACGTCCTCGCGGAATTGCGCGACGGTGTAGATCGCGCCGGCGATGGAGGCGCCGGTCACCAGCACGCCCACCGCCATCACCGACCAGTGCATCCGTCGCCAAAGGGAAAGCGTGACCAACGCGGCCACCAGCACGATGCCGATTTCCAGTTCGAAATAGGCGGGGAGGGTCAGTGGCGCCACCACCCCCACCAGCAACGCGCCCATGGCGCCGCCCACCGAGACCATCAGGTAAAACTGGGTCAGGTGCGCCGGATGCGGCTTGTGCGCCACGAGTTCGCCATGGCAAACCATGCAGGCGATGAACAGGCCGGCGAGGAACAGGCCGATCTGCCAGTAGAGGCGGAAATGCATGTCCTTGTCGGCGAGCGTCCATGACATGGCAAGAATCGCGACCGCCAGCAGCGGAAGGAACAGCGCGCGCTGGTACCAGCCGGTGCGGCCCTCCTTGGCGTCAAAGCAAAGGATGAAGGTGATCAGGTACAGCACCAGCGGCACAATCCACAGCAACGGGATCGACGAGATGTTCTGGGTCAGATGATTCGAAACCGCCAGCAGCAGGATCGAGCCCAGCGCAGAGAACGAGACCCAGAGCAATTTTTCCGACCAGTCCGGTGCCGGTGGCGCGGCACCCGAGGCGGCGCCTCCTGCTTCCATACTTGCTTCGGCACGCGCCGTGCGCAGGCCAAACCACGCCGAAGCAGCGATCAGCAGCGCGAAAAGCCCGAACCCGGCTGACCAGCCCACCGCCTGCTGGCGTGTCGCCACCCAGGGCTCGATGAAAAACGGGTAGCCCAACAGCGCCAGCATGGAAGCGAAATTGGACAGTGCGAACAGACGGTAGGGGCTGGCGCCCGGATAGGCGCGGGCAAACCAGGCCTGCACCAGCGGGCTGGTGGTGGCGAGCAGAAAGTAGGGCAGGCCGATGGTGGCCGCCAGTAACATCAGTATGCGCAGGCTCGGTTGCTCATCGCCCTGCGGCTTCCAAGCGGCGTCAGGAATAATGGGCAGCAATACCAGCGCGATCAGGGTGAGGACGATATGCAGCCACGCCTGCTGTTTGACCGTCAGGCGGCGGGTGGTCCAATCCGAATAAAAGTAGCCGGCCAGCAGCGCACACTGGAAAAAAACCAGGCATGTCGTCCATACCGCGGCGGAACCACCGAACCAAGGCAGGATTTGCTTGGCGATGACTGGCTGGATGAGAAACAGCAGGAAGGCGGAGACGAAAATGGTGAGGGCATATAGGACCATGGGGCGATTTTCGCACGGAGACCTGTCGGCGCGCGGTTAGAATGCGGTAGCCATCCCGCCAGCCACGCCGGCTGGGTGGAATCCACCACGAACTCCGCCCATCCCTTGCAAACCCCGCGTGAATCCTTCCTGGCCGGCATGCGCGATCAGGCGCCCGGTATTTTTGGCAACGTCCCCTTTGCGCTGATAACCGGTGCCGCCGCGACCAGCGCCGGACTCGACCCGTGGCTGGCGATCGGCATGTCGATGCTGGTGTTTGCCGGTGCCTCGCAACTCGCCGCCATTTCATTGATGGCGCAAAGCGCACCCGCCTGGGTGGTGATCCTGACGGTGGCGGTGGTGAACCTGCGCATGATGATGTACAGCGCCGCCATCGCGCCGTATTTCCGCCACAGCAGCACGCCGCGGCGCTGGCTGTTTGCCTACCTGATGACCGACCATGCCTTCGCACTGGTGACCACCCGGTTCCGACCCGACGAGTTACCCGCGCAGATGGATGCCTACTACCTGGGTGCGACCCTGTTCATGTGGGTCGTCTGGCAGATCGGTGTTGCGGTGGGTGTTTTTGCCGGCACGCTGGTACCGGCCAGTTGGTCCGTGGAGTTTGCGATTCCACTGGTATTCATGTCTCTCGTATTGCCCTCGCTGACCACCCGAAATCACTGGGCAGTAGCGATCGCAGCCGGGCTGGCGGCGGTATTTTGCGCCAGCCTGCCGCTCAAGATGGGGCTGCTCGCCGGTGCCGTCACCGGTGTGGTGGTGGGCGTTACGCTGGATCACTTCTTTCCCAGGTCTGGTCAGCCGCCGCGAGAGCGACCGGCATGAACGGCTGGCAAGCCTGGCTGACGGTGATCGGCGCGGCAGCGGTAACGCTGGCGATCCGTGCCTCGTTCATCGTGCTGCCGCCTCAGACCCGCCTGCCGGCCTGGCTGATGGAGTGCCTCAAGTACGTGGGGGCCGCCGTTTTGCCGGCCCTGATTGCACCGGAAGTGTTGTTGCGCGATGCGCCCCCGGGCGAAACATTCAACGTGCTGCGCATTGTCGCGGCGCTGGCGGCCATGCTGTTCGCGCTGCGAACCCGCAGTGTGTTTGGCACCATGCTGGTTGGCATGGCTGTGTTGTGGCTGCTGAAGTGGCTGTTGGCGGCCTAGTGCAACGATTCGAGGTACTTGTCCGCGTCCAGCGCCGCCATGCATCCCGTTCCCGCGCTGGTCACGGCCTGGCGGTAAACATGATCCTGGACATCACCCGCCGCAAACACGCCGGGGACCGAGGTGGCGGTGGCATTGCCCTGATTGCCTGAGCGCGTGACGATGTAGCCGTTGGCCATTTCCAGCTGGCCTTCAAAAATTTCGGTGTTGGGCTTGTGGCCGATGGCGATAAAACATCCCTTGAGCGCCAGGTCGCGGGCGCCGCCGTCCACGGTTGACTTCACCCGCACGCCGGTGACGCCGGTCTTGTCGCCGGTGACGGCATCCAGCGTGTGATTCCAGAGGATGGTGGCCTTGCCTTCTTTTTCCTTGGCGATCAGCCGGTCGGCAAGAATTTTCTCGGAGCGGAATTTGTCCCGTCGATGGATGACAGTGACGTGTCTCGCGATATTGGTCAGATACAGCGCTTCCTCAACGGCCGTATTGCCGCCGCCCACCACGCACACATCCTGGTTCTTGTAGAAAAAACCGTCGCAGGTGGCGCAACCGGAAACCCCCTTGCCCATGAACTCCTGTTCCGAGGGAAGCCCCAGGTACTGCGCGGAGGCGCCGGTGGCAACAATCAGGGCATCACAGG
>CAYSKY010000303.1:0-4890 GCA_964431425.1 uncultured Burkholderiales bacterium | reverse complement strand
GGATTTTTACGAGCGCCTGGTCGACGGCATGCTCAGCCGGGGGCTGTCGCCATGGCCCACGCTCTATCACTGGGATCTGCCACAGTACCTGCAGGATCAAGGTGGCTGGAAAAACCGCGCGACGGCGCAGCGGTTCGCCGATTATGCAGAAACGGTGTCACAACATCTTGGCGACCGGGTATCGAACTGGACCACGCACAACGAGCCCTGGTGTACCGCCTTCCTCGGGCACCATGAGGGCGTGCATGCACCGGGACTCCGGGATTGGAAAACCGCGCTGCAGGCGTGCCACCACGTGTTGTTGTCCCATGGGCTGGCGGTGCCGCGCATCCGTGCGGCGGCGCCTCGGGCGAAACTCGGCATCGCGCTGAGCCTGCATCCGCTGCGTCCGGCCTCGGCGTCGGCCGCCGACCTCGCAGCGCTGCGCCGCCACGACGGCCTGCGCAACCGCTGGTTCCTCGATGCGCTATACGGCAGGGGATATCCCTCGGACGTGCTTGCCCTGTGCGGTGACGATGCGCCGCGTATGGCGGACGGTGACATGGATGCCATTTCCGCACCGACGGACTTTCTCGGTATCAATTACTACTTTCCCGAAATCATCGCCCACCACGACGGCGGTGGCCCGCTTTCCATGCGCGTGGTGCCACCCGCCGGACTGGAGCAAACGGACTTCGGCTGGGAGGTTTCGCCGCAGGGCATGGTTGAACTTTTGCAGCGCGTCGCGACCGACTACAAGCCCGCCGAGATTTTCATCACGGAAAACGGTTCCACCTACGACGATGCGCCGGCCGCCGATGGCGAGATCCATGACGACAAGCGTGTGAGCTATCTCCAGCGGCATGTGGCCGCAGTACGGGATCTGCTTTGCCGCCAGGTGCCGGTGAAGGGGTACTTCGCGTGGAGCCTGCTGGACAACTTTGAGTGGGCCGAAGGTTACCTGCGCCGGTTCGGGCTGGTGCATGTGGACTTTGCCACCCAGAAGCGTCGGCTGAAGGATAGCGGGCGCTGGTACCAGGCGTTCCTGAATGATGGCCCGGACGACCGGCAGGCTGCAAAGAGCGTGAATACCAAAGTGGCAACCCAACAGTAGCGCAATGCGTCGCAAAGACGACGCCGAATCCGTTCCAACAGGACACTGAGGAGAATCATGACGACAGTTACCCGGGAAGCGGCGGTCACCGCCGGTACCACGCCGCAAGGCTCCAATACGATGCCGCTCGTCATCGTCACCATCCTGTTCTTCATGTGGGGATTGCTGACATCGCTCAACGATGTGCTCATCCCGCACCTCAAGGCGGTTTACACCCTGAGCTACGTACAGGCGATGATGGTGCAGTTCTGCTTCTTCAGCGCCTACTTCGTGGTATCCGTGCCGGCCGGCATGCTGGTGCGCAAGATCGGTTACCAAAACGGGGCGGTGGCAGGGCTGGTGATTGCGGCGTCGGGCTGCGCGCTGTTTTTTCCGGCCGCAACCGGTGGCTACGCCATCTTCCTGCTGGCGTTCTTCGTGCTCGCAGGCGGCATCACCATCCTGCAGGTGGCCGCCAACCCCTACGTTACCGTGCTTGGCGATCCGCAGACGGCGTCCAGCCGGTTGACCCTGACGCAGGCGTTCAATTCGCTGGGGACCACCGTCGGGCCTGCGGTCGGCGGCATATTGATTTTCTCGGGCGCTGTGGTATCGGCTGCGGACCTGGCCAAGATGCCGGCAGTCGAGCTGGCCGCCCATCGCGCGGCTGAAGCGGCGGCGGTGCAGATGCCTTACCTCGGGCTGGCCGCGGCGTTGCTGGCGCTGGCGGTGTTTTTCGCGCTGGCGAAGCTGCCGCGCATCGTGGATGAGCAACTGGAAACCGCCTCTTCGGCTGGAGGCGCGCCGGAGCTCCTGTCCCATCGGCACCTGCTGCTGGGTGCCATCGGGATCTTTCTGTATGTGGGCGGTGAGGTCAGCATCGGCAGCTTCCTCATTAACTTCTTCGGGGAAAGCCACATCGGCGCGTTGCCGCCAGCCGAAGCGGCCAAGTATGTGAGTTTCTACTGGGGCGGTGCGATGATCGGCCGGTTCATCGGCTTTGCCGTCATGCGAAAGGTCAGTCCCGGCGCCACCCTGGCGTTCAACGCCGGCATGGCCATCCTGCTGATCGTGATCGCCGCCACCACGTCCGGCAAACTGGCGATGTGGTCCATCATCGCCGTGGGGCTGTGTAATTCCATCATGTTTCCGACCATCTTCAGCATGGCGCTGAACAAACTGGGCCCGCAGACCAGCCGCGGTTCGGGCGTGCTGTGCATGGCCATCGTCGGCGGCGCGCTGGTGCCTTTTGCACAGGGCTGGCTGGCCGACACAGTGGGTCTGCAGGCGTCATTTTTCCTGCCGGCCGCCTGCTACGCCTTCATCCTGTTTTATGGCGCAAAATTTGCCGATATGTACCAGACTGAACAGACTGCCTGAACGTTGACCCGGCGAATGCCGTCCGTCACCCTGCGAACGCCGGATATCCCGGCATGGCGGTGGCGAGAAGCGGCAAGCCGGACAAGGAGAGATACGTGGTGCGCAATACCCTGATGCGGGCGGCCTGCCTGGCCGCCGCTCTCTGCAGCACGATGGTGGCCGCTGCCGACGCGCCCAAGGCGGAAGTCATTCACTGGTGGACCTCGGGCGGCGAGGCGGCGGCCGTCAAGAAATTTGCCGATGCCTATCGTGCCGCCGGCGGTATCTGGCAGGACACGGCCGTATCGATCGGCGAGCAGGCGCGCGCTGTCACCATCAATCGCATTGTCGGCGGCAATCCGCCGACGGTCGCGCAATTCAACACCACCCGCCAGTTCCAGGACCTGGTGGAGCAGGGCGTGCTGAACAACATGGATGCGGTTGCTGCGCGCGACGGCTGGGACAAATTCCTGCCCGAAACTGTGCTGAGCGTGATCCGCGTGAAGGGGCATTACTACGCAGTGCCGGTCAGCATCCACATGCCGACCTGGATCTGGTATTCGAAAGCCGCGTTCAAGAAGGCCGGCATTGCTGCCGAGCCGAAGTCGATGGAGGAGTTGTTCGCCGTGCTCGACAAGCTGAAAGCGGCGGGCCTGGTGCCGCTGGCGCATGGCGGCCAGCCCTGGCAGGAGAACATCGTCTTCACCGCCGTGCTGGCCAATGAAGGCGGCCGCGACCTGTACCTGAAGGTGCTGCGCGACCGCGACCCGGCTGCCATCAAATCCGATGCGTTCAAGAAGGTGCTGGCGTCGTTCAAGCGGTTGCGCAGCTATGTCGACGCCGGCGCGCCGGGCCGCAACTGGAACGATGCCACCGCCATGCTCATCACCGGCCGCGCCGGCGTGCAGATCATGGGCGACTGGGCCAAGGGGGAGTTCGCCAATGCCAACCAGGTGGCCGGGCGCGACTTCGGCTGCATCGCCGGCTTTGGCGCCGGCGCGCCCTACATTCTTCAGGGCGACGTGTTTGTGTTTCCAAAGAACAAGGACCCGAACGCCGCCCGTGCCCAGGCACTGGTGGCCACCATCGTGACCAATCCGGCCACGCAGGTGGAATTCAGCCTGCGCAAGGGTTCGTTGCCGATCCGCACGGACGTGGATACCTCCCGTCTGGATGTGTGCGCCAGGCAGGGCCTGGAGATCATGAAGGACAAGGCGCGGCTGGTGGGCAACGGCGAGATATTCCTCACACCCGACCAGAACGGCGCGTTGTCCGATGTGCTGACCGCATTCTGGAACCGCAACATCGCCGTCGAAAAAGTGCAGCGCGACATACTCGCAGCGCTGAATGCCGGATAGACAACTGCATACCGGGACGGGCTTGAACGCCAACGCCATGCCGATCTCATCTTCGCCTCGGTGCCTGCCGGTTTCTCCATGGGTGCTGTTGGTGCGCCGGCTCATCCCATGGATGGCGTTGCTACCCATGGCTGCTGCGGTGATCGTTGTCTACATAGGCACGGTGTTGTGGACGATTCGGGTGTCCGTCTCCAGCTCGCGAACATTCCCGACCGATGATTTTGTCGGGTTGGCCCAGTACACCCGCCTGTTTGCCAACGAGCGCTGGCTGCTGTCGTTGGAGAACATCGCGCTCTACGGCGTGCTGTTCATGATTGCCGCCATGCTGGTGGGGCTGCTGCTGGCCATTTTCATCGACCAGCGCGTGCGGGCGGAAGGGATGCTGCGCTCGATATTCCTTTATCCGTATGCGATGTCTTTTGTGGCCACGGGCCTCGTGTGGCAGTGGGTGCTCAATCCCGGCAACGGCCTTCAGGAAGTGGTGCGGCGCCTGGGCTATCCGGACTTCACCTTTGACTGGCTGGTCGACCAGGACATGGTGATGTTCGCCATCGTCATTGCCACCGTGTGGCAGTCCGCCGGGCTGGTGATGGCGCTGTTTCTGGCCGGCCTGCGCGGCATCGACGAAGAGATTTGGAAGGCGGCGCGCATTGATGGCATCCCGCGCTGGCGGGTTTATGTTTCCATCGTGCTGCCGATGCTGGGGCCGACCGTGCTGACCATCTTTGTGCTGCTGGCCACGTCCGTGGTCAAGCTGTTCGATGCCGTGGTGGCCATGACACAGGGCGGACCGGGCACGGCCAGCGAGGTGCCCGCCAAATTCATCATGGATCACCTGTTCGGTCGCGCCAACATCGCGCTGGCGTCGGCGGCTTCGGTGGTGATGCTCCTCACGGTCATCGCGGTGGTCGCGCCGTTGTTCTACATGCGCAGCCGCCGCGCCGCGCGAAGGGGGGCGGCATGAACGCCGTGACGCTTCCGGTAGGCGCCGATGGTCGCCGTGGTGCTCGGCGCTTCAGCCCCGGCCGCCTCGGGGTTTACACTTTCCTGCTTTCCGCCGCTCTGTTCTTCCTGTTGCCGCTCTACATCATGGTGGTGACC
>CAYSKY010000302.1:0-4923 GCA_964431425.1 uncultured Burkholderiales bacterium | reverse complement strand
GGCCCTGGCAACGCGCCCGGGCCGGCAATCGGTGGAATATGCCCGGGTGGTGATCGCCCTGGCCCGCGCTGAAATGGAAGCCGAGAATTTCCCGGACTCGGAGAAGCACTACCGCGAATCGCTGCCGCTCCTTGAACCCGTGGACGGCCCCGCCAGCGAGACCGTGGTGATCGGCAAGATCGGCCTGGCGTACGCGCTGCAGAAGCAGGGCAAGTTTGCCGAGATTGACGCCCTGATCGCACCGGTCCGGGCGGCGGTGATTGCCCAGAAGGGCGAGAAGGACTGGTTGTTCGCCGAGATCGAGAATTCGCGGGCCATCGTGTCGGTCTCGCAAGGCCGAATTGCCGAAGAGCAGAAGATCCTGCTGGGCATCGAACCGCTGCTGGCCAATCCGCCGCCGGGCCGGCGATCGGACGCGCTCACCATCCGCAACAACCTGGCAGTGTCGTTTGTGCGCAGCGGCAACATGAAGGAAGCGATGCTGCGCAGCGATGCCGCGCTGGCCGGCTTTATTGAACACCTCGGGCCCGAGGCGGAGCTGACCATGAAGGTGATGTGGTTCGGGGCCGACATTCGCCGACTGGCCGGCCGCTATGCCGACTGCGCGGCGCAATTCGCCCGGCTTGCAGAGCTGCGCGCGCGCGCCACCGGCGAAGCGCATCCGCTGACGGTCGACGTGTTTTCGAAAGCGGCGGCGTGTGCGCAGTTGTCCGGCGACGAGGCCGGCGCCGCACGCTTTTCGGCGCGCGCCCTGGCGGGTTTGCCGGCGACCGACCAGCCGCCGCAGCGCACGGTACTGCGTACGCTCATGACGCTGCAGTTCGTGGCGATGGATCGTGCCGATGCACCGGCCACGCCGGCGCTGCTGGCACGCGCGCAGTCGCTCGCCACGGCACTGAACCTGCCGCAGGCCACGCCCGAGGCGATGTACATGGTCAGCGTTGAAGCCGTTGCGGCCGCGCGCAACGGCGATACCAAATCCGCGTTGCACAGCATGGACGCGATATTTGGCAAGGTGCCGGCCTTCGGCGGTCTGCCGAGTGCGCGTGCGCTGCATACCTACCTGCTGGCACTCGATGGCCAGCAAAGTGCGGCGCGTGCCGGGATGATCGAATCGCGTCGGCTTGCCAGGCTGCGGTATGCCGAGGGGCATCCGATCTTTGCGGTGCTGGATTACCTCGATGCGTTCATCGAGCGTCCGGCGGATCGCGCCGCGGCAAAGCGCGCCCTGGAAGCCGCCGCGGGGCGCACCGCCCACCTGCCACTGGCGCCGAACTGGTTCGGCCTTTGATGCCACTGCGGCGCTGATCCAGCGCAGCACTCGAGGCATAAACACAAGCACTGGCGCGGCGTTCCGGGCGAAATGCCGCCAGGAGCCGCGCCAGTGCTGGAGTTTGGCACTTTCTTCTTTCCGCGATTGCGGCAGCAAGTGATGACTGCGATAGCTTGTGCCGGCAATGTCGCAAACCGGGCGGCAACGGCGTCTGATCTGGTGTGACCCCCATTTCCCGAGGATCCGCCATGCCAGTTTCATTGATTTGCCCGACGCCCCTGCGTCGCTCTGCACCAGCCGTTCGCCCGCTTGCCACACGGGTTCTTCTGCTGCTGTCGTGCATCGCAGTGTTGTGCCCGTTTTCGGGCGCGTTTGCACAGGGCACGCCCTTGCGCCCGCCGGTGCCGCTGCAGCCGCCGGTATCCAGCCCATCCACGCCGGCGCCCGCCAGCGCGCCGAGCCCGAGTAGTGCGCTCACGGCGCCGGTGCCCGCGTCCAAACCCGCGACGGCAGGCACGACGGCAATGGCCGCCAACCCGGGCGCGCAATCGCTGGCGCGCTTCCAGACACTGAAGGTCGCCGGCAAGACGGTGGACCTGCGCACGATGGCCAACACCGACGTGCTCAAGGGCAAGAACGGCCGGACCATTTCAGTGGCACGCATCAAGCAGTTGCAGGCGCGTATCGACGGCGAATCCAGCACGCCAATGATGGTCGCCAAGACCGGGCAGAGCCTCAAGACGCTGGCTGCCGCACCCGCCGGCACCCGCATCTCGCTGCCCGGCGGCACAGTGGCGCGGTCGCAGGATATGGCCAAGGTGCAAAACATTTATGCCAAGCTCTCCACCAAGCGTGTCATCCGGCCGGCGCCGATGTCGATGACCGCCGCCAAACCACAGGCCGTCGTCGGCCAGGGTGGGTTGACACTGGCGGATGCCATGAAGCGCCCCACCGGTGAAGTCATTCAGGTCGGCACGCGCAAGTACACCGTGGAGCAGCTGCGCTTCATGGATTCGCAGCTCAAGGCCAGCAAGCGCGATCCCCGCGGTCTTGTCGACCGCGCCGGGACGCGCGCAGCAAAGTCACCCGCAGCAAAGACCCCTGCCGCCAATCTTCGTGATGCCAAAGCCGGGGTGGGCAAATGAGCGCGTCAGTGCAGTCCCTTCGGCCTGCGCAATCGCGGCACGCCTTGCATGCCGCCACGCGCTTCCTGGCGAGCCTGATGCTGGCGGCTTGTGCATTCCTGTTCCCCGCCAAGGATGCCCAGGCCATGGATGTCTGGGAAGCGCTGGACAAGGTGTGCGGCCAGCTGCCGGAACTCTGCGGCAGTTACAACAGTTACAAGGCGGTGGCCGACGCCTGCTTCAAGGGAAGCGATGAATTGAAGTGTGCTGTGGCCGTAATCAATGTAGCCAGTGGCGGCCAGGCCTCATCGGCGGCATCGCAGGTGGATGCCATTGTCTCCTGTGTCAAAGCCGGCCTGCCGATCAACGACACCTGCAACAACTACCTCAAGGCCGCCGGGGTGCCGGGCGACAAGATCAACGAGGCCTACAAGCTGGTCAAGCAATGCGCGGGCATTGACGATGTCGACGATGCCATCGTCTGCGCCGATGCACTGCTCGATTCCTCCATCGCCGACGAGGCCGACCTGGCGGTGCCAACCTGGGTGAATTCGCTGTTTGATATTTACATGGACCTGCGCGACAAGGACTACTGGGGCCTGGTGTACGACGTGGGCGCCACGGTGGCCTGCGCGGTGGCCAACTACTTCACCGGCACCGATGTGTGCGCATTCCTGGAAGACATCGCGGAATTTGTGGGTGACGTGGCGGACGGTGTGAAGGCGGTCGGCGGCGCACTCAACAACGCCGGCGAGAAAGTCTTTACCGGCCAGACCCAGCACGTACCGGTGGTGCAGTTCTTCAACGAATACTGGCTGCCGGAAGTCGACAACTACGCACGCAATATCGTGGTGCAGAAAAACAGCGGCTACTGGAGCGCCAACGTCGGCGAGAAGTTCAAGCATTGCCGCAACTACTTCGACAGCCACACCATGAGCGAGGACAAGGCCAGTCGCGCGTGTTCGGACATGCGCGACGGCACGGCGGCTTCCGACAACTCTTTCGTCGACAAGGGTTTCTCACAGCTGGCTTCGCGGCGCGGCGCAGCGCTGCTGCTGGCGGGACTGGTGAAGCCGGCTGCAACGGCACGTATCGCCCAATTGCGTGCACAGGGTGCCTTCAAGTCCGCCGCGCTGCCACCGGACAAAGTGGCGCTGGACCCGTGGCACAGCGCAGCGGAAGTTCCGGGCGCGGAGGCGGTGGTCTATCGCCTCTACGGCCTGAACCCGCAGGGTGGTATTGATGACCCGCCGATGAACCGCGACGCAAAGACTGTCAATGAAGCCTGGCGACCCAAGACTGTCGGTTTCGGCGCATGGATGATCGTGCAGTCGGCCAAGGTGGCGCCGGCGACGCTCGATTTTGCGACCTCCGACGGCATCGGCCGCAAGGCGGTGGCCAGCAGCGAGGCCGGATTCGAGTTCGCCGCCGAGGTGAAGGCGTTTGTGCAAACCGCGCAGGCGGCACGCATGAAAACCGTGGACCAGCTGGTGAATATCAACAAGGGATTCCAGGAGAGCCTGGCCAAGCCGCTCAACGACATGCTGGCGCTGTGCAAGCCCAAGTCACTCGCGTCATGCGACAGCGAGGTCCGTGCGCGCATGGCCGCCTGTGATGCCAAAGCCAAGGCGTACTACGACGCCAACCAGGGCGTGATCGGTGACTTCGATTCCTCGCAGGGCAAGGCAGCCATCAATAAGTTGAATGAGATCACGAGCACCTGCCAGGCGGAGGTCAGAAAGTACGTCGAGGCATTGCCTGATGGCTCCAAGTTCAAGACCATTGAACCCGCGGGTGTTGGCGGCAGCGTTTCGAGCACCGGTGTCGGCGTGCCCAAGACGGCGATCCCCGCCGCGCCGCCAACACCTTCAGGCGGACAGACGGGCAAAGCACCATCGGGCAGCGCGCCCTCGGGCAACGCCTTCAAGCCGGGCGGCCTGGGACTGGCCGCACCGGTGGCGAGCTCACCCAAGATCGATGAGGCAGCGCTGAAGCAGTGCAAGCCTTTCCTCGGCCGCAAGGATGAACTGCTGTGCACGGAAGCACCGTCGTTCAGCGCATGCAAAGCTGCGGTCGATGCGAAGCAGATGAAGACCTGCCGTCGCAGCGGCTCGCCGGACGTGTATTCCGGGCGCTGAGCCAGGTCCTGTTCCTGACCCCATTGATCTCAACCAAGGAGACTTACATGCAGAACTGTCATCCACGCTTCGCCGCGGTCGCCGGCACCGTCACGCTGTGCCTCGGCCTGGCCACCCCCCTGTACGCCAGCGCCAAGACCCCGCAGAAACTGAGCGCCGCCATCGCCGGCAAAACCTTTGAAAGCGATGACGACGGCATTCTTTATCTGATGCCGACCAAAAACGTACTCAATCTGATTGCCTCGACCAAGGGCGCGTCGGCCTACCCACCGCCCAAGACGCCGATCGACCGGCTGAGCATCAAATGCAGCAACTTCGACAACAAGCCGCAAAAGTACGCTGCCAAGGACTTCGGTTCTTACGGCTGTGAGGTGACGTTTACCAAAGG
>CAYSKY010000301.1:0-4952 GCA_964431425.1 uncultured Burkholderiales bacterium | reverse complement strand
CGATTTCCCAGGGCTTTTTCTGGTCGCCCATGGCGCGCTGCAGGTCGCGCCGCGTCATATCCAGACCGATGCCGTAGCCGTAAACCAGGTCCAGCGCCTTGTCGATGGGGATGTTGCGTCCACCCTTGTTGAGCGCAGCCACCAGTTCCACTTCGTAGTGGTAGTTCTTTGTCAGTGTCGGATACGGATGGTCCGCGACGGTGCCTGCGGCCACGTATTGGATGGCGTCGGTCGGCTTCTGAAAAAAGAACGGCGGCTCGCGCGTCGGGTCGGAACCCATCTCGCGTGCATGGGCGGCGTAGTTGCGGCCGATGCAGTAAATGCGCCGAACCGGGAACAGGTCCGCGCTGCCGACCACCGGGATCACGGTGCCGGGTACGGTAAACAGGGTCTTGGGATCATTCCCCGCGCCGCCGGGCAGCGCACAGCCGGCCACGGCACCCAGGGTGGCGACCGCCCCGGTCTTGAGGATTTCACGTCGTTGGTTGTTGCTCATGGCGGTCTCCCGGTATTGGTTGTTTTAAGGTCAAAAGGCAGGCGGTCAAAAGGCAGGCGGTCAAAGTGCTGCCCGGCGCAAAGTTTAGTCCGGTCGGGTGCCGGGCGCTGTTGAGCAGGGTCAATCGCCGCCCCGTGCCACCCCGGTCGCACTTGTGACTTGTTGCAAACCCCATAGGCAGCGGGGGTGCAAACAGGTAAATTCAGGTGTTAACTTCCGTCCCGGCCTTCCTTTGCGCATCACGATTTCCACCGACAGCCTCAGTACCCGCATCGTGGTCTTTTTTGCGGTGCTGCTGGTGCTTGTGCAGGGCCTGGCGTTCGGCCTGGTCAAAACCGCCAATTCGCAGATCGCCCGCGACACCATAGAAGCCGAACTGGGCGTCGGCGAAAGAATCTTCCGGCGCTTGCTCGACCAGAACCGCGAACAGCTCGAGCAAAGCGCCACCCTGCTGGCCTCCGACTTTGCCTTCCGCCAGGCGGTGGGCACCCGCGACCGCGCCACGGTGCTGTCAGTGCTGTCCAACCACGGCGCCCGCGCCCAGGCCGGCGTCATGCTGCTGGTGTCGCTGGACCAGACCGTGCTGGCCGACACCCTGCACCCGGAAGCCAAACCCGCGCCCTTCGCTTTTCCGCAGCTCACCCAGGACGCGGCGCAGCACGGCAAGTCGGCGGGCATCGCCGTGATCGACGGGCGGCTGTACCAACTGGTGGTGGTGCCGGTGCTGGCGCCGACCACCATTGCCTGGGTGGCGGTGGGCTTCGACATCGACGACCAGAACGCCGGCGACCTGAAGAAACTCACCGCACTGGATGTGTCATTCCTGAGCCGCCGTGCTAGCGGGCCGTGGTCGCTGCATGCCACCACACTCGACGAGAAGCAGCGCAGCCACCTCGCACCCGCCGTGCTGGACCGCGATTTCGGCAAGGCCTCGGTGGAAATGGAAATGGCCGGCGACATGTTTGAAGCGCGCTTTGCCCGGCTGGAGAAACAGGGCGACACCGAGGTGGTGGCTGTGTTGCAGCGCTCGCTGACCGAAAGCATCAAGCCCTTCCAGCGCATCGGCAGCGCCTTTCTCTCGCTTACCCTAATCAGCCTGCTGCTGTCGATCATTGGCAGCGTCATCATTGCCCGGCGCATCACCAAGCCGATTAATGAGCTGGCCGGCGTGGCGCGACGAATCGAAAAGGGCGACTACGACCAGAAGGCCGACACCAGCGAAAAGGGCGAGATCGGCGACCTGGCCTCCAGCTTCAATCACATGCTGGACGGTATCGCCGAGCGCGAAAAGGAAAACCTGCGGCTGGCCTACGAGGACAACCTCACCGCCCTTCCCAACCGCGCCATGTTTTACGACCGCATCCAGCAGGCACTGCTGCTGGCCAAACGCAACGGCCACGGCATGTCGGTGATGATGCTGGACCTGGACCGCTTCAAGTACGTCAACGACACACTGGGTCATCCGGTCGGCGACAAGGTGCTGCAGGAAGTGGCGCTGCGATTGCGCGGCCTGCTGCGCGAGTCCGACACCGTGGCACGGCTGGGCGGCGACGAGTTTGCGATCCTCATGCCCAGCGGCGACACCGAGCGCGCCACCGTCGTAGCCCACCGCATTCTCAATACGCTGGAGCAACCCATCGTCGTGGACGATCAGCCGATCGACGTGGGCACCAGCATCGGTATCGTGTTTTTCCCGCAGCACGGCGATGATGCCAACCTGCTGCTGCGGCATGCCGATATATCCATGTATGCCGCCAAGCGCAACAAGAGCGGCTTCGCCATTTACGATGCCCGCCTGGAAGAGCACCGCCAGGAACACCTGACCCTGCTGGGCGAATTGCGCCGCGCCATCGAGCAGCACGAGTTGGTGCTGCTGTACCAGCCCAAGTTCGATCTCTCACGCCGCGTGACCACCGGCGTGGAAGCGCTGATCCGATGGGAGCATCCCATCCGCGGCAATGTGCCGCCTTCAGAATTCATCCCCTTTGCCGAGCAGACCGGCAACATCCGCATGATCACCCGCTGGGTGATCGAATCCGCCGTCGCGCAGTGCGGCACCTGGCAGGCGGTGGGCCATCCTCTGAAAATTTCCATCAATGTCTCGGCGCGCGACCTGCTGGACCGCGAGCTGGTGCCGTTCATTGCCGCCGCCATCCGGAAGCACGGCGTCGCCCCTGAACTACTGTGCTTCGAGCTCACTGAAAGCGCGCTGATGGAAGACCCAACTCGGGCGCGCGAAACGCTCAAGCAATTGCACGAGCTGGGCGTGAAGCTGTCGATGGACGATTACGGCACCGGTTACTCGTCGCTGGCCTACATCAAGAACCTCGCGCTGGACGAACTCAAGATCGACCGCGCCTTCGTGACCGGCATGGATACCGACAGCCAGAGCGCCGCCATCATCCGCTCCACCATCGAACTGGGCCACAGCCTGGGCATGATTGTGGTGGCCGAGGGCGTGGAAACCGAGATGGAACTCGACGCCCTCACTGCCTTCGGCTGCGACATCGCGCAGGGCTACAAGATTTCCCGGCCACTGCGCGCCGCCGACCTGATGAAATGGCTGCTCGCCCAGCCGCCGGAGGCCAGCCGCGACCTGCCGGCGGCGGCCAACGACGGCTGAGCGCCCGCGCTTACGGTTTCAGGTGCTGGGAAAAGAATTTCTCCAGCCGCTTGTAGAAATCGATGACGTTCTCGCGGCGGATGAAGCCGTGGCCTTCATCGGCGTACTCCACGTACTCCACACTCTTGCCCGCCCGCTCCAGTGCCGAGCGCATGGTGCGGCCGTGTACCAGCGGAACACGCATGTCGTCCACCCCCATGGCCAGCAAGATCGGCGCCTTTATCACCGAGGCATTGCGCGCCGGCGAGGTCTTTTCAAATTGGGCAGCATCCACTTTCGGATCGCCGATGATGCGGCGCGCGTCCGACTCCAGATAATCCGAAAACAGGCGGGTATCGGAGCTGGCATCGAACAGCAGGAACATATCGCTGACCGCCACAAACGGTGAGGCACAGCGCCACAGGTCCGGATCTTTCACGACACCCTGCAGGGCAGCGTAGCCGCCGTAGCTGCCGCCGTGCAGGCACATGCGCTTTTCATCGACGATACCTTCCTTGACGAGGTGCATGGCGCCGTCGGTGATGTCGTCCTGCATGGTCAGGCCCCACTGCTTGAAACTGGAGGCGTAGTGCTTGCGGCCGAAGCCCCGCGAGCCGCGCGGCTCGGGTTCCAGCACCACATAGCCGCGTGAGGCGAAAAACTGCGCCTCGGGCCAATAGCCCCACTGGTCCCATTGGTAGCCTCGCACGTGCGGGCCGCCATGGATGTTGACGATCAGCGGCATGTTCTTGCCGCTGCTGCCGCGCGGGATGGTGACCCAGGCCGGGATTTCCATGCCGTCGCGGGTTTTGTACTTGATGAAACGCCGCTCGGCCATCAGCTTGGTCGGCAGCCAGCTGCGGGTGCTGGTGATGCGCTCCAGCTTCAGCGATTCCGTGTTGAGGATGTAATACGTGCCCGGGTCCGTATCCGAATTCGAGAACAGCAGCACATTGCTGACGTTGTCGTCGGCCAGGAAAAACTGGTTATGGGCGCCCGGCAGCGCCTTGTCGATGCGCGCCTGCAGGGTGGCAAATTTCTCGTCGAACCAGGCGGTGTCGGGCCGGTCGGCATCGTAACGGACGCCCACCAGGGCCTTGCGGGTGCGGTTGAACAGCAAGCCGCCCGACAGATCAATCAGCGGATGCTGCACCACCAGTTCGCCCAGTTTTTTGCCGGCGATGTCGTACTTGAAAATGGCGCGTTTGTCGCGCTCGATGTTCGACGATACATAAAGCGTCTTGTTGTCGTAATCGAAGGCGATCGGCTGGATGGAGCCGGTGTTGTCCAGGCTGGACGCCTCACCGATTTTTTCCCAGGGACTGTCCTCGCCGGCGCGATGCCAGATAGTATTGAGGCGCGGGCTGTCATTGTCCTTTCGCTCCTCGACCCGAATGGCGATGCGCGGCACCATGTTGCGGTCCAGCACCCAGCCGACGGTGCGGCCGGGCGAATCAAAGGTCAGCAGCTTGTGTTCGCCATTGCGTGTGTTGTAGCGGTAGACATCCGGAAATCCGCGCACGCGGCCGTCCATGGCCACAATCACGTCGCCGGTGCCATCGTTGGTGCGGCTGAGGATGCTGAAGCCGGCCAGCGAACCGCCGCTGCCGGGCGCGCCCTTGCGGCCCGGGAAGGTCAGGTCACGGAAGTTCTTGCCGTCCACATCGATGGCGTAGGCGCCGCGATAAAAGCGTGCACCGGTGATATCGAGGTTGGTGGCGGCGCGGAAAAAGATGCGGTCATTGCTGATCCACATGATCTCCACCACGTCCTGCTTTTCGTTGTTGGTGATCGAAGTCTCCTTGCGCGCCACCTGGTCCATGGTCAGCGCATCGATACCGGTCTCGGCCGCAA
>CAYSKY010000300.1:0-4953 GCA_964431425.1 uncultured Burkholderiales bacterium | reverse complement strand
CGTATGCCCCTTGGCGACCAGCTGCGCGACCGTCTTTTCGACCAGCCCGCCGCTGTAGAGCGAAGACTCGAGGTAGTACTGGTTGAACTGGACATCGAAGGCCTTCAGGTCCAGGTCCTGCTCGTGGCGCAGCGCGGCGACAGCGTATTTGCGCACTGCCTCAAGGTCGTCGCCTTTGGCGTCCTGCGGATGCTCGGCCGCATAACGTTCGGCGATTTCGATGATGTACTGGCCACGGTAGCCGTCTTCGGGAAAGGGCGCGCTATCGCCCGCTTTTTCGCGCAGGCGCGCCTGCACCGACAGGCCCAGGTTGTTGATCTGCGCGCCAGCGTCGTTGTAGTAGAACTCGCGGCTGACCCGCCAGCCCTGCGCATCCAGCAGCCTCGAAAGCGTATCGCCAATGGCCGCACCCCGGCCATGCCCGACGTGCAACGGACCCGTCGGGTTGGCGGAGACAAACTCCACCATGACCTTGCGGCCGGCGCCGTCGTCGCCGCGACCGAAATCATCGCCCGCCGTGAAAATCGCCGGCACCACCCGCGTTTCCGCGGCGGGCGAGAGGCGGATGTTGATGAACCCGGGGCCGGCAATGTCCGGCTTGCCCGCCAACAGTGTGGAAGGCGGCAACGAAGACACAATCGCCTCGGCAATGTCGCGCGGCTTCGCGCCCAGCTTTTTCGCCAGTTGCAGCGCGCTGTTCACGGCAAAGTGACCGTGGTCGGGGTTCTTGGGCTTCTCCACTTCAATGACGAACGGCGTCGCGTCGTCTTTCAACGCGGGATAGGCGGCAAACAGGGCTTGCTGGAACAACGCGGCGACGGCGCGCTTGTTGTCCATGAACGGAGCGGAGGAAGACATGTGAAATACAAAAAGGGTAGCCTGAAATTATAGCGGGAAGGCCCGCCAATAGCGACTGTTCACCCGTGTTCGCCGCATCCGTGTGCCCGCAAAAATAAGAAAAACTCCAGCATTGGCGAGACTTCCCGGCCATTTTTGCCCTGAAAGCCGCGCCAGTTCTAGACTTTCGCCGTTGCACTGGGGTCGATCAGAGTTCAATCGGATCGATGTCGATGAGCCACTTGACCGCACGCGACTCCGATTGCGCCACCTGGGGCAGCCATACCGACAAAAAACGCTGCAGTGCGGCGCGGGAGTCGCCCTGCAGCATCAGCTGGCGGCGTTCGAATCCGGCTTTGCGTTCCAGCGTCGCGGGCACCGGGTCCCACACCTGAACGCCGGCTTCGCGCGGCACCGACTGTGCGGCTTCGGCGGCGTGCGCCATGAAGGCATCGACCACCGCAGCCGAACGGGCCTCCGCGCGCAGCAGCGCAAGATACGTGAAGGGCGGCAAGTGCGCCATTTTTCGCTCGGCCATGGCCATGGCGGCAAACTGCGCGTGATCCTGCAACGCCACGGCGGCATAAAGCGGATGGTTGGCGAGCCGCGTCTGGATCAGCACCCGGCCCGGCAGGGCAGCGCGGCCGGCCCGTCCCGCGACCTGCATCAGCTGCGCTGCCAGCCGTTCACTGGCACGAAAATCCGCGGAGAACATGGCGCCGTCGGCGTTGATCACGCCCACCAGCGTGAGCCGCGGAAAGTCATGCCCCTTGGCAAGCATTTGCGTGCCGACCAGCAAATCAATCTCGCCCGCGGCGGCGGCATCGAATATCAGCTCGGCCGATCCGCGCTTGCGCGTCGAATCCCGATCAACGCGGGCGATGCGTGCCTGCGGCAACGCGGCCCGCAGCGCCGCTTCGATGCGCTCGGTACCCTGGCCCGCCGGCACCAACTCGGCGCTGCCACAGCCGCCGCAGGCGGATGGCACCCGCGTTTCAAATCCGCAGTGGTGGCATTTCATCCGCCGCGCTTTCTGGTGAAACACCAGGCGCGCGCTGCAGCGCTTGCAGTGCGGAATCTCCCCGCACTGCGTGCACACCAGAGCCGGCGCGAAGCCGCGCCGGTTGATGAATACCAGCGCCTGCTCGCTGCGGGCAATGGTGCGACGGATCGCCTCCACCAGCGATGCAGTCAACCCGTCCTGCGAACGTTCGCGATCGAGATCGATGAAGTCAATTTTTGGCAGCTCGGCGTCGGTGACGGCGCGACGGGGCAGCGTCAGCGGCACAAAGCGCCCGCGCTGGACATTGGCGATGCTCTCCAGCGACGGGGTGGCCGAACCCAGCACCACCGGACAGGCAGCCTGCTGCGCGCGAAAAACCGCTACATCGCGGGCCGAATAACGCACACCGTCCTGCTGCTTGAATGAAGCATCGTGCTCTTCGTCCACCACGATCAGTCCGAGGCGCGGCATCGGTGTGAACACGGCGAGGCGCGTGCCGATGACGATGTCGGCCGCCCCCGACTGGGCCGTCAGCCATGCCCGCAGCCGCGGAACCTCGGCAAGGCCGCTGTGCTGCGGCGCAATCCGGGCGGCGGGAAAGCGCATCGCAACCTGCCTCAGAAACTGCGGCGTCAGGTTGATTTCTGGCACCAGCACCAGCGCCTGCGTGCCGCGTGCAAGTGCGGCGGCGATCAGCTGCAGGTACACCTCGGTCTTGCCGCTACCGGTGATGCCCGACAACAGGAATGGCGAAAATGCGGTGAACGCTGAGGTAACCGATTCCACCGCCCGTTGCTGGTCGGCGTTGAGTACTGGCCCCGCCGGCATACCTTCCAGTGGTTTCGCCACAGGCGGTGGCGCCGGACTGTGGCCGCGCGAAACCCAACCCTTGGCAAGAAGGGTGCGCATGGTGCCCGCCGCCCGGGCGTGGCGCCCGCGTAGCGCGGCTTCGGCCTGCGGCCCTTGCCGGAGTATCTCCAGCATCGATCGTTGTGCAACGGCGCGCACCGGCACGGCAGCGGCGGCAAGGGCGGCGGCCCCACTGTCTGTCAGGGTGACAACGCTCTCCAACTTCGGCGCATAGGGCCTGGCGGCGCGCATTGCCGGGGGCAGTGCGTTGAGTGCCACCTGCCCGAACGGTGCATGGTAATAGGCCACGCAAAACCCCATCAACGCGAGATCGATTGCGGAGAAACCCGGCAACCCGCGCTGAACATGCAGTACCGCCTTTAGCTTCTCCGGCGGCACTTCGCTTTGGGCGACGATGCCGACAATGACACCGGTCAGCCGCTGGCCGCCAAAAGGCACAATTGCCAACCGCCCCACGTCCGAGGGGTCCAATCCGGGCGCCAGAAAGTCGAAATACCGGTCCAGCGGGAGGTCCAGCGCGACCTGGGCGATGGGTGCGTTCACAGCGCCGCAATGCTCACGGGCAAAGCCGCGGAAAGCCGCGCCAATACTGGAGTTCCAGCCTGTGGATAACTATGTGCATAGCTCGTTTCCGGCGACGTGAATTGCCCGCGGGTCACGACGAAGAATTGCATTTGAAACCGCACCAGAAATAAAAAGATCATGCAAATCATGGGATTGCATAAACTTTCTCGGGCTTACCTGCAGGTACCCCGGCTAAATCGATGGAACAAGCTTTCTGTGCATAAGCAAGGGGCCGCAGGCCCTGCACCGAAAAATATTTTGCTTGACAAGGCCCCCGGCCTAAGCCCGAGCACTGGCGCGGTGAACCGCGTTAACGAGCGCTTCCACGTGGGCCGGATCGGTGAACTGGGAGATGCCGTGGCCCAGGTTGAAGACATGGCCTGTTGCATTTCCGTCATACCCAAATTCGGCCAAAACGCGGGCGGCTTCCCGCTCGACCGTGGTCGGGCTGCCGAACAATACGTTGGGATCAAGGTTTCCCTGGAGGGCGACTTTGGCCCCCACCCGACGCTTGGCTTCTGTCAGGCTGACGGTCCAGTCCAGCCCCAGTGCATCGGCTCCGATGTCGGCCATCGATTCGAGCCACAGGCCGCCGCCCTTGGTAAAGAAAATACGCGGCACGACACGGCCTTCGGCGGTGCGCTTGAGTCCGGCCATGATGCGTCTGGCATAGGCCAGTGAAAACTCCTGGTAGGCACCGTGGGCCAGCGAGCCGCCCCAGGTGTCGAACACCATCACGGCCTGCGCGCCGGCGTCGATCTGTGCGTTGAGGTAGGCGATGACGCTTTCGGTGTTCTTGTCGAGAATGGCGTGCAGCAGGTCCGGACGCTGGTAGAGCATGGTCTTGACGCGCCGGAAGTCATCCGAGCCGCCACCCTCGATCATGTAGCATGCCAGCGTGAAAGGGCTTCCCGAGAACCCGATAAGGGGCACGCGGCCGTTCAGTGCGCCGCGAATCTGCGTAACGGCATCAAACACGTATTTGAGCTGGTCCATGTCGGCCAGCGGCAGATTACGCACGTCTTCTTCGGTGCGCACCGTGCGCTCGAACTTGGGACCTTCACCCTCCGCGAAATACAGGCCCAGCCCCATCGCATCCGGGATGGTGAGAATGTCCGAGAACAGGATGGCGGCGTCGAGCGCGAAGCGGTCGATGGGCTGCATGGTGACTTCAGTGCAGTAGTCCGGGCTCTTGGCCAGTCCCAGGAAACTGCCGGCGCGCTTGCGGGTCGCGTTGTATTCCGGGAGATAACGTCCGGCCTGACGCATGATCCAGATGGGCGTATAGGAAGTCGGCTCGCGCATCAGTGCACGCAGGAAGGTATCGTTTTGCAGTGTGGTCATGGGGAGGCAAAGAAAGAGGAGGCGGGAAAACAAAGGCGTCCGGTTGGACGCGCGCAACGATTATCGCACCGGCCGCGGCTCGAAAGAATTCCGTCGCGACATCCCCAGTCAGTCAAAGGGAATCCCGCCTTCGGCAGGCCGGCCCGAACGCCGTGCCGGGCGCCTTTTGCGAGCGCAGGACCTGCAAACTCCAGCATTGGCGGGCCTTCGCGGGCGAAAATGCCCTGAAAGCCGCGCCAATACTGGCGCTTTATCGGGGGAGGTCGGAGCGGCCCATCAAGAATTCATCGACAGAACGGGCACATTGGCGCCCCTCACGAATCGCCCACACCACC
>CAYSKY010000299.1:4621-4955 GCA_964431425.1 uncultured Burkholderiales bacterium | reverse complement strand
CAAATTCAATCTCGCCGGTGGCTGGACGGCGGTGGGCGATCTGAGCTACTCCAAGGCAAAGCGTAACGAGTCCATCCTCGAAACCTACGCCGGAACCGTGAGTGCCAGGGATACGGTTCGCTTCGTCAACAACGGCGACGGCGTGCCTAACTTTACCTACGGCCTCAACTACGCCGATCCGTCCATCATCAAGCTGCTCGATTCCGGCGGATGGGGTCAGGATGGCTACATCAAGTATCCGAAGGTAACCGACGAACTGAAGTCGCTGCGTCTCTCGGCCAAGAAGGATCTGGAGGGCGTATTCAGTGCTGCCGACTTCGGGGTGAACATCTCG
>CAYSKY010000299.1:0-4611 GCA_964431425.1 uncultured Burkholderiales bacterium | reverse complement strand
ATGCTCCGCTCTGGTTCAGAAAACCGGGATTCGACATCTCGAAGCGCGAAAAGAGCCGCTTCGTCGATGAATACTTCCTGACACTGAAATCGCCGGCTACTACTGTGCCTGGCAGCCTGCTCGTTTCGCCTTCCTCACTGGGTTTTGTCGGTGTGCCGGGCATCCTGAGCTACAACGTGCAGGGCGCGTTTGATTCGTTGTACAACCTGCGAAACAACGTCAATAACCGCGACATCATCAACAAGGACTGGAAAGTCCAGGAGAAGGTTGCGGTTGCCTACGCGAAGATGGATATCGATAGCGAAGTAGGGACGATCCCGATGCGCGGCAACATTGGCGTACAGATAGTCAAGACCGACCAGAGCTCGGATGCCTACGCCGTCAACAACAGCGGGGCGACTTTCGTCCAGGTACCCTTCCACGATGGCAAGACCTACACCGATGTGTTGCCAAGCCTGAACCTGGCCTTCAGCTTCCCCTATGAACAGACCATTCGCGTCGGCATCGCCAAGACCATGGCACGTGCCCGCCTGGACCAGTTGCGCGCCAGCAACAACTTCAGCATCGATGTAGCCAAGCGTTTGTACAGCGGCGACGGCGGCAACCCGCGACTGGAGCCGTTCCGTGCGAATGCCTTTGATGTCTCTTGGGAAAAGTATTTCGGCAACAAGGCGTACATTGGTGTGGCGGGGTTCTACAAGAACCTGCTGTCCTACATCTATCAGGACAACATCGCCAAGGATTACACCGGCTACCCGAACAACACTGCGATCACGCCCATCTCGAACATCGGTTCGTTCTCGACACCGGTGAACGGCAAGGGCGGCACGATCAATGGCCTGGAATTGACGCTGTCGCTGCCGCTCAATCTTGCCACTCCCATGCTGGATGGTTTTGGTGTGGTTGCCAGCCACTCCGATACCAAGAGCGGCATCAAGCCCAACGGACCGAATGGCGGTACCCAGCCACTGCCGGGTCTGTCGCGTCGCGTCACGAACTTGACCGCATACTACGAAAAGTACGGGTTCTCGACGCGCGTCAGCCAGCGTCAACGCTCCGACTTCGTGGGTGAGGTCACGGGCTTTGGTGCGGATCGCGAGTTCCGATACATCAAGGGTGAGAAGGTCATGGACTTCCAGGTGGGCTATTCGTTTGAGCACGGTCCGCTGAAAGGCCTGTCGGTGCTGTTCCAGGTCAACAACATGACCAACGAACCGTACCGCACCTATGATTCGACACCGGATAAACCGAATCAGTACACCACCTACGGTCGTACTACGCTGTTGGGCATCAACTACAAGATGTAATTGCAGCAAGCTCCTCGATAAACCCTGCCGGCCCAAGCTGGCAGGGTTTTTTTATCCCTGCGCCCCGGGCATACCGGTGCAGGGACGTCCGGAAGTAGTCAAAATGATGGTGTGATGCCAACTACCGGCCGGTGCACAAGGAATTGACACGAAAATGAACGACCAGCAAATCAGGGAAATCGTCATCGTTGGCGGCGGTACGGCCGGCTGGATGACAGCCGCCGCACTTTCCATGGTGCTCAGCCGCGAGTACAGCATCCGGCTCATTGAGAGCGATGAAATCGGCATTGTGGGTGTCGGCGAGGCCACCATCCCGCAGATCAAGATGTTCAACCAGGTGCTGAAGCTCGACGAAGACGAGTTTGTCCGGAAGACCAAGGGTACCTTCAAGCTGGGCATCCAGTTTGTCGACTGGACACGCAAAGGCCATTCGTACATCCACGGCTTCGGTACCATCGGCCAGGACCTGGGATTGATCCCGTTTCATCACTACTGGCTAAAACTGCACCAGATGGGTGAGTCTCCCGACATTGGCGACTACTCGCTCAATACGGCGGCGGCACCCGCAGGTAAGTTCATGCGCTCGGTGGATTTGGAGAATTCGCCGCTGAACAATATTGCGTACGCATATCATTTCGATGCGGGCCTTTACGCAAATTACCTGCGCGGGCAAAGCGAAGGCCGCGGCGTCAAACGCATTGAGGGAAAGATCGTCAGCACCGTGCTGCGCGCTACTGACGGGTTCATTGAATCGGTCATTCTGGAGAGCGGTGAAAAGGTCTCCGGCGAGCTTTTCATCGATTGTTCCGGCTTTCGCGGCCTGCTGATCGAGCAGGCGCTCAAGACGGGCTACGAGGACTGGACGCACTGGCTCCCGTGCGATCGAGCCATTGCCGTTCCCTGCGCTCCTGCAGGCGATCCCACGCCTTACACCCGGTCGACCGCGAGGCCGGCCGGCTGGCAATGGCGCATCCCGCTACAGCATCGTATTGGCAACGGGCATATTTTCTCCAGCAAGTTCATGAGTGAGGACGAAGCAACCGCCATCCTGCTGGCCAACCTCGATGGCGAGCGTCTCGCCGAGCCCCGGACTCTGCGCTATGTCACCGGCCGCCGCAAGAAATTCTGGAACAAGAATGTGGTGGCGGTGGGTCTGGCGAGCGGTTTTATGGAACCGCTCGAGTCGACCAGTATTCATCTGATTCAATCGAGCATCGCGCGACTGATCATGTTCTTCCCGGACAAAGGCTTCAGTGACGCGGATCGCGACAAGTACAACCAGCAAACTCATTGGGAGTTTGAGCGCATCCGGGACTTTCTGGTTCTGCACTATCACGCCACGGAGCGCGATGATTCGCCGTTCTGGGACTACTGCCGGACCATGCAGATTCCGCCGGAACTGAAGGAGAAAATGGATCTGTTCCGTGCCAACGGGAGATTTGTTCGCGAGGGGGACGAACTGTTCGCAACCACCAGTTGGGTCCAGGTCATGTGGGGGCAGGGCCTCAAGCCGCGCGGTTACCACCCGATGGTGGACCTGCTCACGCCGGCGGAACTGCGCGAGTTTGTCGGCGGCATCAAGAACGTGCTGGATCGATGCGTGGAGGTCATGCCGATGCACGCAGAATTCATCGCCAAGAACTGTGCAGCCGCCGATTTCAAACCGGCATCCATGCAGTCCGGCACGAAGGCCTGAACTGCCCGGGGCATTCGCTTGGCACGGCCTTGATCGTGCGCGAACGTCCGGCGAAGACTGGCAATACGTCGCGGGCGGCGATGCCTATTCTTTTCGGTCGCCCGAAGCAGACTGGCTGAGCAGAACCGAACCGAACAATGCCGGGACCGTTATGGTGAGCGTTTGACCGCTGGCGCCGACAGTGCCTTTGCCGAGCGCGTCGGTGAATTGCTTCGAGTGCAGTGCTGGTGGCAGTGTGACTGCAATCGTCTTCGGGCTTCCTGAATTGTTGGTCGCGGTGACCGCCCAGGTGTCACCGAGTCGCCGCAAAAGCACGATGGTGTGGTCATCTGTGTGCAATGGTGCCTCGAGCGTTCCGCGCCTGAGTACGGCCTGATCGCGGCGCAGTTTCGTCAGGCGTTTGAAATCTGCAAGCAGTTCCAGATCCGGGTGGCCGCCGCGATCGGCCCAAGGATATGTTGCGCGATTGTATGGATCCTCGCCGCCGGTAACGCCGACTTCGTCCCCGTAATAGATGGCGGGAGACCCGGGGTAGGTCATCTGGAAGAAAACCGCGAGCCGCAGGCGTTGCTTGGCGGTGCGGATTTGTTCCCCGGGGGTCTTGTCGCCCTCGTACCCAAAAAAATGAAGGCTACGCGCCGCGTCGTGCGAGGAAAGCAGGTTCATCAAGGCGTATTGGGATTGCCGGGGATAGAGTTCCCGTATCAACTCCAGATTCTGATAGAGCTGTTTCGCATTTCCACCTTTCGCGTACTCGAGCACCGCATTGCGAAATATGTAATTCATGGTGGAGTCAAACGTGTCACCGAGAAAATATTTGGACGCCTCAAACCAGGTTTCGGCAATGGTCAGTGCATCGGGGCGGTGCTGTTTGATGGCCCGGCGCCACTCGCGCCAGAAGTCGTCCGGAACCCAGGGTGCGACGTCCATGCGCCAGCCTGCAGCACCTCGATCGAGCCACAACTTCATTACCGAGTCTGGATTGCCATAGGCGAATCGTCGGAATCCGACCGATGACTTGTTCAGTTCCGGCAGGTCTTTGACGTCTACCCAGCCTTTGTATTGCTTGTCAGGATCGGACTGTTTCTCATCAAACAGGTACCAACTCGCATATGGCGAGTCCCGGCGCACTTTTCCACTGACAAAGGCACCGCGGCCGCCGTACTTGTTGAACCGGTCGAAGTAGAGCGAGTCGCTGCCGGTGTGATTGAGCGATGTGTCCGGAATGACCCGGATGCCGCGCTTCTCTGCTTCGCGAGTGAGACGTTCAAAATCTGAATTGCTGCCGAACGCCGGATCGACGTTGAGGAAATCGGCGGTGTCATATTTGTGGTTGCTGGCGGCCGTAAAGACTGGCGTCATGTAAATGGCGTTGGCACCCAGTTCGGCGATGTAATCGAGCTTTTCGATGATGCCCGCAAGATTGCCACCGAAGAAATCGTTGTTGTAGGTGTCGTCCGACCCGTCGCCGCTGCCGGGCTTGTAGGGCCGGTCCAGCCAGTTGCGGTGAAACTCGATCGGCTTATCCTGGTAGGTTCGCTTGCCGGGCACCGGGTCGTTTGCAACCTCGCCGTTGCGAAAACGTTCAGGAAAGATGTAGTAGTAGAT
>CAYSKY010000298.1:4008-4956 GCA_964431425.1 uncultured Burkholderiales bacterium | reverse complement strand
GAGTCCAAGGGCGAGCGCTTCCCCCCGATCCAGTTCGGTGGCGGCCTCAACCAGACGCAGCCCTTCAGCGCCAGCTTTCTCATCGGATCGGCGCTGCCGCTTGCCAATGCGGGAGTCAGCGGCCTGCCAGCGGGGCTGTCTGCCACCCACAATGGCGGCGGCACGATAACCGTCACCGGCACACCGACTGTGTCAGGTACGTTCACGCTGACGCTGGCGGCGACCGATAACGCGGCCGCAACATTGAGCGTCAACGGCAGCCTCACAGTCGCTGCCGTGGCTCAGAATGCGTCGTCCGTTTCGGCCGGAAGTACTCACACCTGTGCCGTGATCAACGCCGGCCTGCAGTGCTGGGGCACCAACGATCTGGGCGAACTCGGCGACAACGGGATCTACATACGCGCCGATGTTCCGCTGCCCGTCATACCGCCCGGCAGTCGCGTGACAGCGGTGGCGGCAGGTTCGCGTTCGACCTGTGCCGTCGTCGATGGCGGCTTGAAGTGCTGGGGTGCCAACTCTTTTGGTCAGTTGGGAAACAACAGCACCTCACCAACGGCCGTGCAGGTGCAGGTGATCCCCGCAAGCAGCGGCGTGACCGCAGTCACCTTTGGCACCACCCACGCATGCGCGGCGGTGGGGGGAGGCGTGCAATGTTGGGGGGACAACTCATTCCGGCAGTTGGGGAACAACAGCGCCGTCCTCAAAAGCCTGGTGCCGGTACAGGTCATCGCCGCCGGCAGCGGCATCACGGATGTGTCAGCCGGCTACCGCCACACCTGCGCCCTTGGCGGGGGCGGTGTGCAATGCTGGGGGCATAACACTTTCGGAATCGGCGACGGCAGTTCCACACTGGCTCCCGTGCCGGTGCAGGTGATCGCGCCGGGCGGTGGTGCAACATCCATCACGGTCGGCGACAGGCACAGCTGTGCCGTGGTCAGCGGCGGCGTG
>CAYSKY010000298.1:1300-3998 GCA_964431425.1 uncultured Burkholderiales bacterium | reverse complement strand
GGCTGCTGCCGGCCCAACAGGCCTACCGCCAGCCCCTCCTCGACAACCACACCCTCAAATGCTGGGGCAACAACGATAGCGGCCAGTTGGGAACCGGCGATTTCACCGCAGCAGCAACTCCGCAACAGGCAATCGCAGCCGGCGGCGGCGTATCGGCGGTGGCGGCCGGCTTCGGGCACACCTGCGCCATCGTCAATGGCGGTGTGAAATGCTGGGGCACCAATTACGTGGGGCAGGTCGGCAGCGCCTTGCTGTCGGAAAGTACCGTACCAGTGACGCAAATTGCGGCGGGCAGCAACGTCAGCTCGGTGTCCGCCGGTGATTCGCATTCCTGCGCGGTGGTCGCGGGAATCGTCAAGTGCTGGGGCGACGATTTCGCCAGCCAGCTCGGGATCGGCGGACCGGTTCAGTCGAGCAAAGTACCGGTGCATTCCATTGCCGGCGGCAGCAACTTCAGCCATGTCGCCACCGGCTCGACCCGGAGCTGCGCCATCATCGCCGATGGCGTTCAATGCTGGGGCGCAAACAGCAGGGGCGAGTTCGGCAACAACTCCACCGAGCCTGCAATCTTGCCGGTGACCGCGTTGCCTGCAGGCAGCGGAGTGTCGGCAATTTCGCTGGGGCCGCTTTCCACCTGCGGCGTCATCAACGGTGGCGTGAAGTGCTGGGGCGACAACAGCTTCGGGCAGCTTGGCAACAACAGTACAACCCCAAGCCTGGTACCGGTGCAGACCATCGCAGCCGGCAGCAATGTCACCGCGATCGCCTCGGCGGGATGGCATACCTGCGCCGTCGTCGGCGGTGGCTTGCGTTGCTGGGGTGACAACAATTTTGGGGAACTGGGCAACGGCAGTACTGTGTCAAGCCCGGTGCCGGTATCGGTTATTGCGGCCGGCAGCAACGTCACCGCTGTGAGTACCGGCGATCAGCACACCTGTGCTGTGGTCAGTGGCGGCGTGCAGTGCTGGGGAGACAACAGTTCTGGTCAACTCGGCAACAACAGCACCTCACAAAGCCTGGTGCCGGTGCAGGCCATTGCGGCCGCCAGCAATGTCTCGGCAGTGGCCGTGGGAGCGGCGCACACCTGCGCTTTGATCAATGGCGGCGTGAAGTGCTGGGGTAACAACAGCTACGGTCAATTGGGAAACGGTACGTCTTCGTCCACCCAGGTGCCCGTGCAGGCGATTGCGGCCGGCAGTGGCGTGACCGCCATCGCGACCGGTGCGTATCACAGTTGCGCGGTGGTGAATGGCGGCGCCCTGTGCTGGGGCAATACCGCCGATGGAAAAACCGGCATCGGCGAGTTCAACCTCATCCTGGTGACGGTACCAACGCAGGCCATCGGCGCAGGCAGCAACGTCACGGCAATTTCAGCATCGAACAATCACACCTGCGCCGTTGTGATGGGCGGTGTCGCCTGCTGGGGATCCAATGCCAGCGGCCAGCTTGCCGATCTGCCAACCGCACGAAAATATGCGCCGCAAGCGGCCCTGACCGTGGCCTCGGTTGCGACTCAAACAGTGAATTTCAACACCGAGTCCACCGTGCTGGTGGGAGCCGGGCCGTTCAATCTCACCGCCACCTCGTCCAGCGGACTCACCAATTTCGTCTTCACGTCCTCCAGTCCTGCCAGCGTGTGCACGATCAGCGGCAATCAACTTGTCATCATCGGCGCGGGGACATGCTTAGTCACCGCGACACAGCCGGGAAATGAGAGCTTCGGCACGGCGTCCGCCACGGCGCGCGTGGCTGTCTCAAACGTATGGTCGCGCAAGGTACATGGTGCCGCGGCAACATTCGACCTTCCTGTTGATCTGGCGCCGGTGGCGCCCGCCGTCACGGTTGAGCCGCGCGCCATCGGAACCGGGCATACGATCATGTTCCGGTTTGATGTGCCGGTCACTGATCCCGGTACCGCGGTTGTCACACCGGTCGGGGCTGCCAGCACCACCGCGGCCGGCAATGATGTTGTGGTGACGCTGACTGGTATTCCCGACAACACCCGTGCCACGATTGCGCTGAGCGGCGTGAACGGTACACTCGCCCCGCCCTCCGTTCCAATCGCCTTCCTCATCGGTGACCTGAACAGTTCCGGCCGCATCACAGCCGGTGACATCAGTGCAGTGAAAGCACGGTCCGGCAATGCGGCGACGATCACCAACTTCAAGGCGGATATCAACACATCCGGATTGATCGACGCCAACGACGTCCGCGTGGTGAAGTCGAGAGCGGGAGTGGTGCTGCAGTAGCACACGCGCCGACCCGCCAACCATTGCGTTGGTCAGAGGTCCCCGTCTGCGCGGGGATGCAGATGGTAGCCGGTGCGCTTACGATGACTCGTTGCGACCGCCCTACCCCCGCACTTTCCCCGCAATCCACCGATCCACCGCCGCCTCCAGCACCGCCAGCGGCACCGAGCCATGGGTGAGGATTTCATCGTGGAATTCGCGGATGTCGAATTTCTTGCCCAGCGCCTTCTCGGCGCGGGTGCGCAACTCGCGGATCTTGATCTCGCCGATCTTGTAGCTCAGCGCCTGGCCGGGTACGCCGATGTAGCGCTCCACTTCCTGCGTGGCAACGATCTCGCCCTGCGGGACGTTTTCCATGAAATAGGCGATGGCCTGTTCGCGAGTCCAGCCCTTGGCGTGGATGCCGGTGTCGACCACCAGCCGCACGGCCCGCCAGATTTCGGCGGAGA
>CAYSKY010000298.1:389-1290 GCA_964431425.1 uncultured Burkholderiales bacterium | reverse complement strand
GCCCACGTATTGCCACGGGTCATCATAAAGGCCCATCTCCTCGCCCAGCATTTCGCAGTAGAGGCCCCAGCCTTCGCTGTAGGCGCCGCTGCCGCCGAAGCGACGGAAAGACGGCAGCGAGGGATGCTCGCGCGCGAGGCTGGTTTCAAAGTGGTGGCCGGGGATGGCCTCATGCACAAAGAAAGCGGTGGTGGTGAAGCGCGTGCGGGTTTCCGGCTGGTAGGCGTTGTAATAGAAAATGCCGGGGCGCGATCCGTCGGCCGAGCCGCCCGAATATTGCGCCGGCGCCGCCGAGACTTCGCGGAAGGCTTCGACCGGGCGAATCTCGAACGGTGTCTTGGGCAGCCGGCCGAAGAAGGCCGGCACCTTGGCGTCCACGCGCGGGCGCAGGCTTTCATAGGCCGCCTGGATTTCCTCGCGGTTTTTGAAGCGCAACTCGGGCGCGGTGTTGAGGTGCGCCATGAATTCCTTGAGCGTGCCCTTGAAGCCGGCGCGATCCTTGGCTTTTTCGAACAGCGCACGGATACGCGCCACTTCATCAAGGCCGATCTTGTGAATCACTTCGGGCGAAAGGTCTGTGGTGGTGGAGCTTCTGGCCTGGAAGGCATACCACGCAGGCCCGCCTGGGATGGCCGACAGCCCCACGCTGGCACGGCTGGCCGGCAGATAGGTGTCGCGCACGAACGCGAGCAACTTGCGATGGGCCGGCGCCATGGTTTCCTTCACCAACTTCGTATACGCCGCGGTCAGACGCTTCTGGTCTTCTTCGCTGAAGCCGGCCGGGAATTTTTTCACCGGCGAGAAGTACACGTTCTTGTCGAGGTCATCGCTGCCCAGCGCTTCGAGTTGCGGCAGCATCGGCAGCACCAGCGCCTTGGGCAATATCACGCCGGCCTTGATG
>CAYSKY010000298.1:0-379 GCA_964431425.1 uncultured Burkholderiales bacterium | reverse complement strand
ACGGCGTCAGGGGCGGTGGTCATGAGAAAACTTTCACCGCCGGGAACGACGCCGCACGCGCGAGCCAGTTGTCGTAGTCCTTCACCGTGCGAAACGGCTGCGCGCTGCGGCCGGAACCGAGCTGCGCAAACGACAAATGCTGGCCGAAGATCTGGTTGATGGGGATGAGCTGCGCGGGATATTTCAACCCGTCCAGCGATTGCTGCAGGTTGTATCGCAGGAGGTCATAGCTGATGCGGTCTTCGGCGGGCAGGCCGGCCGGATCGAACTCGGCGGTGCGCGCCAGGTACTTCTCCGCCATGCTTTTGGTGATAGCGCGCCGCTCGGCCGAAGTCACGGGGCCATAACGGTCATTGAAGCGGTTGTCGCCGATGAAAGT
>CAYSKY010000297.1:0-4962 GCA_964431425.1 uncultured Burkholderiales bacterium | reverse complement strand
AAATTGACTAGGCCGCGCCTGCCAGCCTGCAGCGCGGGTCCGTCGAGAACGCCAAGGTGCGCAACTCAAGCATTGGCGCGCTTTTCCGGGCATTTTTGCCCTGGAAGCCGCGCCTGTGCTGGACTTTGTGAATTGCATTGATGCAAGACTTCTGGCAGAGCAGCGGTTACCAGACGCTGGTGCGAAACGAGCACGGCTGGTTGCGCGTGACGCCGGACTATCTGCGCTGGCTGCTGGCCCGGCCGGAGCTCGCGCCACTCGACAGTTCCGGTCCGCGCGAGTGCGCCTTGCACGGCCGTCTGCTGACTGATCCGCTGCAGGCGGTGAATGAGCCGCAATTGGCGGCGATCGAAGACGATGACACCCGCGAGAACTACGTGCTGTTCCTGCGTTTCCGGCAGATGCTGCTGGACTCGGTGACGCTGGAGCGCTTTTACCTGCGCATCTTTCGCAAGGGCGCCATCGACTTGCCGCCGCTGTTTATCGACCTGGCGGCGCACGCCATCACCCGCGGCCTGCTGGAGGGCTGCGGGGACCCGTACCAGCTGCGCGCCGGAGAAATGTTCTTTCGCCGCCAGCGGATCTCGACCGAAGGCGGACAGGTACTGGCGGCGGATGCCGAAACCATCACCCAATTCGCCGAGACCGGCGGCTTCGGCAATCTCGGCCGGCTGCTCGCGCAGCAGGGCACGCCGATGCGCGAGATGCACATGGATGTGATGTCGCACAGCAATGCCCAACTGTATCTGCTGCGGGAGAACCGCTACTCGTGGCTGCTGGATCTCACCCATGGACGCAATGGCATCGAGGCGCTGGCCACGCTGCTGGCCAGATGGGTGCGTCACTTTCTGGGTGTCACGGTGGAAATCGTGCCGCTGCAACGGGTGGAGGACGAAGGCTGGCGCTGGCATGTGGGACTCGACATCGAGTCCACCGCCATCCTCAACGATCTTTACGAAAATCGCGACGTGGAGGATGCGCGCAGGCAGCGGCTGGTGTCGCTGTTCCGCCTCACCTTTGCCGATGCGCAGGATATGCGCGCCGATCTCGCCGGCAAGCCGGTTTACCTCGGCATGGCGGTCACGCCCGACCAGCAGTTCAAACTCAAGCCGCAGAACCTGCTGTTGAACCTGCCGCTGGCGGCCAGCGCTTCCTGACGGTACGGTTGGCGGCGCGGGGAAGTCAGCACGGTTCGCGCTAGAATCAGGGCTGAAAGGAACACCCACGTATGAGCAAAACGAATGACATGACCGAGGCAGAAATGCTTCGCGGTGAAGTGGAGATGCTGATGGCCGATCGCGAGAAGCTGCTGCGTCTGGCCGGCGCATCCGCCAAGTTTGTCGAGAAGGTCAACATTGCCCGGCTGCCGGTGTCGGTGATTCCGCTGGCAGAAGCCATCGCCAGCAGTGTGAACGCGCTGTCTGAAGACACCCTGCGCGAGGCGCTGCTTACCGTCAAGAAATAATCGGACGCATGTTCAAGGCTGTTCCCGCCAGCTACGATCGTCGCGGCGGTGTCCTGACCAAGGCGCTCGGCCGCCTGCTGCTGCGGCTGGCCGGCTGGAAAATCGAAGGCACGCTGCCGGATGTGCCGAAGGTGCTGGTGGCGGTGGCGCCGCACACCACCAACTGGGATTTCATCATCGGCGTGCTCACGCTCTGGGCGCTCGACATCAAGATTTCCTTCCTGGGAAAACACACCCTCTTCAAGGGGCTGTTTGGCCGCTGGATGCGCTCCATCGGCGGCATACCCGTTGACCGCTCGGCTTCCCATGGCGTGGTGGGGGAGACCGTGCGTGCCTTTGCCGCGAGTGACAAGATGGTGCTCGCGATGGCACCGGAAGGCACGCGGCAGCTCGACAAGGGATTCAAAACCGGCTTCCTGCACATCGCCCGCGGTGCCGGTGTGCCGGTGCAGCTTGCCTACTTCGATTTTTCACGCAAGGTGATCGGCTTCGGTCCAATGATCACCACCACGGGTGACGTGGAGCGCGACCTCGGTACCGTGCTGGATTTTTTCCGGCCCATTCGCGGCAAATACCGGAAGGTCTGGCAGGAACAGTCCATCGACTGATCCGCGCGTCCCATTTCCGCGCACGCGCACCACAATGTCGCTCACTATTGGTGCGGTGCAATAAACACGGAAATCCGCTCCGGGTACTGATTCATAAGGGAAAAGTGCGAGTTTCAAAGTTGGCACGCTAACTGCTAGTAGGTAATTGCGGTGGTTTACTCCATCGTCAATTTCTCCTCCGAGAGCGGTTTGCCCGATCCCCCAAAAGGATCGGGCATTTTTTTGTGCCGTGCCGGCAGCCTGACCCCGGCGTGCTGCGAAGGCATCCCAACGGTCCGCGGTGTTAAGCTTCGCGTCGCCGTCACCGGCACAACCAACTTTTCAATTCAACGGCATGCCGGCTCGACGGCAATCGCAACGGGAACGCATCGATGAGCATCGAAGTACACATTTTCCTCGCTGTCGGCAAGGCAACCGCCCAGACCCGTTACCCGGCGGGTGAATATCATGCCGTCCATATCTATGTCCGCCAGCGCCCCGGCACCGATCACGACTGGGCCGCCGCCGAGGTGGTGGCCATGCAGGGTGGCTGGACCGAACTGGAATTCCGCAATGCAGCGGTCGTCAATCCGGCGGGGCTGGAGGAACCGATGCGCTCCTGTCACGAGACGGCGGTCAACGACGGGCACGCACTGCTGGTATACGACGAACCCGTGCGCCCCAACGGCTGAACGACCCCATGACGGTGCGAACAGCGGCCTGCAGTTGCGGGCAATTGACCGCCGCGGTCAGCGTTGAACCAGTGCGGATATCGATCTGCCACTGCCTCTCCTGCCAGCGGCGCACCGGTAGCGTCTTTGGGGCGCAGGCGCGGTTTCCCCGCGACAGCGTGACCATCCACGGCGACAGCACCGCCTACGTGCGCGTGAGCGACGACGGCAACGAAGTCACGTTCCGGTTTTGTCCGGTCTGCGGCTCGACCCTGTGCTATGTGATGCAGGGGCTCGAGGACTTCATTGCCATCCCCGTGGGTGCATTTGCCGATCCTAAATTTCCGGCGCGGCTGTATCAGTCTATGAAGAACGCCGCCATGCCTGGGTGGAGCTGCCGCACGATATTGAGCATATTCCCTGAGGGATCGTCGGGCGCGGCGCTACCCCCACACCTGCGCAGCCACCCGCCGCATGTTGGCGCCGAGCACCAGCGCGGTTTCCGCGTCCGTCATGCCGGTTTCACGCAGCGCCGCCGGCAGGCGGCCCCAGACTTCCACCGGTGCGTAGCGAATGCGCTTGAGCCCGTTGCCGTAGCCCGCCGAGGCAGGCCACCAATGCGCGGGATCGAAACAACCCGGCGGCGTATCGTCGATGCCCGTTTCGGAAAAACCGATGTCGATGCCGATGCCCACATGTTGCACGCCGACCAATCCGGCTACGTAGGCGACATGCCGCGCCATGTCTTTTGCATCCGGTTCGTCGCTGCCCAGAAATGCGGATATTCCATTGATGCACACCACGCCGCCGGTGGCCGCGCAGGCTTTGATCTGCTCATCGGTGATGTTGCGGCCGTGATCCACCAGCGCCGCCGGATTGGCGTGGCTGAAGATGACCGGTGCATCCGACACCGCCATGATGTCGAGGCTGGACCGCCTTCCGGTGTGCGAGCAATCCATCAGCATGCCAGCATCGTTGACGGCTGCCACCATGTGCCTCCCCAACGCGGTCAGACCATGGTCGGCATCATGGCAGCCGCCGGCCACGCTGTTGTCGCGGTTGTAGGCAAAGTGGATCTGGTTGACACCCAGGCTGCGGTACACCGCCACCATCTCCGGCCGGTCGAGCAGTGGCATGGCGCCTTCCAGGTCAAAGCCGACTCCCAGCCGGCCGGCTGCGACAGCCCTGTCCAGTTCCGCCACCGTTGACACAAGCGCATATCGGGCCGACTCATCGGCAATACGCGCGCGGAATCCGGCGATCACCGCCATTACCTGTTCCAGCGGATTCATGTCCATGCCGACGTTGATGGAAACATAGTTCACGCCTTGCGCGGCAAAGCGCTGCAGCGGTTCAAGGCTGGCGTCCGGATGCAGGGGCAGGCAGGCGTGTGCTTCCCAGCGAAAGGTCATTTGGGTCTCTTGAGGCAGGAATTGGCGACGGCTGATTATGCGCCCGGAGGCGGCGCGGCGAGTCGTGCGACAGTCTGTTGCGCGCCCGTCCCGTGCCACCGGCACCACAAGCCTGTTACACGGGCGCCGCGCTTCGCGCGCCCGCTTCCGAAACTTTGGGTTAGGATGTGATCCGGTTGCCGTTGCCGGCAGGGCGGAGCGAATTCCGAGCCTGGGCGCGCCGGCCGGCAGGTGCCGACATGAACCGGCACCGGGTTTTGCAAGGCACTACACGACATCGTCCTGAGGAGAGAAGAATGAAAAGCATGTCCCGATTAGTACGTTGCACCGCGGTGGTCGCGGCATTGTTGGCGGCCGGAACGGCGCTGGCCATCGACAACCTGAAAGTAATGATTCCGGCCAACCCGGGCGGCGGCTGGGACCAGACCGGCCGCAACCTGGCGTCGGCGATGCAAAAAGCCGGCGCCATCAAAAGCGTGCAGTTCGACAACAAGGGCGGGGCGGGCGGCACCATCGGGCTCGCACAGTTTGTAAACACCGCCAAGGGCGATGGCAACGCCATCATGACCGGCGGCATGGTCATGGTCGGCGGCATCATCCTCAACAAGTCAGCGGTCAATCTGGGCATGGTCACACCGCTGGCGCGCCTGACCGGCGAGTATGAAGTGCTGGTGGTGCCGACCAATTCACCGATCAAGTCGATGAAGGATCTGGTCGACAAAGCGAAGGCGGATCCGGGCTCGGTCTCGTGGGGTGGCGGCAGCGCGGGCGGCACCGATCACATTCTCGCCGGACTGATCCTGCAGGCCATTGGCGTTGCCATCCAG
>CAYSKY010000296.1:0-4963 GCA_964431425.1 uncultured Burkholderiales bacterium | reverse complement strand
CGGTGGTACGGCGGCGTACCGAGTTTGCGTTCCGGCGCGCCATCGGCTTGTCACGGCACTCCCTGTTTGCGTGGCTGCTGGGGGAGGGGGCGGTGCTGGGTCTGGTGGGAGGCTTGCTGGGCGTGGCGCTGGGGCACGCGCTGGCCTGGGGCGCGATGGCGCTGCTGGGTGGCGACCTGGGCGCGGGCTATTTTTCCGGGGTGCGTCCGCAGCTGCATTTCGATGCGCTCATGGCCGGTGTGTATGTGCTGCTGGGTGTCGTGGCCGGGTTGGCCGGCGCCTGGTTGCCGGCGCGCGAAGCGGCTACTGTGTCGCCGGCGCAGGCGCTCAAGTCGGGTGATGAAGCAGCCCTGTTTGAAGGGCACGGTCATCCGTTGGCGGGCGCCTTGCTGCTGCTCGGCGCGATTCCGGCCTGTCGCATCGCGCCGATCGACGGCCTGCCCATCGGCGGCTACCTCGCGGTCGGGCTGGTATTGTTGGGTGGCGTGATGCTGATTCCGCTGATCGCGGCCCGACTGGCGCGCGCACTGCCGGGCAACACGGCGGTACCCAACCGGCTGGCGGTGGCGCGCCTCGGCGCCGCGCCTGGCAATGCGGTGATTGCGGCGGCGGGCATTCTCACCAGCGTGGCGCTAGCGGCTGCCATGGCCATCATGGTGGCATCCTTCCGCGAATCAGTGGACCAGTGGCTGGGGCAGATTCTGCCGGCCGATGTTTACCTGCGTTCCGGTCGCGGCACCACCGGCAGCGTACTCGATGAGGCCGTGCAGGCGTGCATCCGTGCCGTGCCCGGCATTGCCGAAGTGCGCTTCACCCGCCACGACAGCCTGCGCCTGCCGGGCGGTGTCGCGCCGGTGGCGCTGATCGCGCGCACGCTGTCGGAGGATGGCCACGAACTGCCGCGCGTCGGCCCGGTGGTGCTGGCTTCGTCCAACGGGACGCCGACGATCTGGATTTCCGAGGCCACCCACGATCTGTACGGCTGGCAGCCGGGGCAGGCGGTGCAGATCCCGCTTGGCGGTCGCATGACGGACGTGCATGTGGCCGGCGTGATCCGCGACTATTCGCGCCAGACTGGTTCCATCACCATCAACATCGAGGATTACCGGCGCATTACCGGCGACCGCGCGGCCAACGATGCCGGTGTGATGCTCATGCCCGGCGCCAATGCCGCGACGGTAGCGAGCCGCCTGATGGCAAGCGCCGCGGATGGTGCCATCGAGATCGCGTATCCCTCGCAGATCCGCATGATCAGCCTGCGGATCTTTGACCGTACGTTTGCGGTGACGTATCTGCTGGAAGCGGTGGCCATTGCCATCGGCCTCGCCGGTGTTGCAGCAAGTTTTGCAGCGCTGGCGGTGGCACGGAGGCGGGAGTTCGGCATGTTGCGGCACCTGGGGCTCACGCGGCGGCAGGTGGGCTGGATGCTGTCGCAGGAGGGCGCGTTGGCGGCCGCCGTGGGTGTGCTCACCGGCATGCTGGCGGGTGGCGCCATCGGCTATGTGCTGATTGAAGTGGTCAACCGGCAGAGCTTCCACTGGAGCATGGACATTCACGTGCCCTGGGTGTCGCTGGCGGTGTTCGGATTGGCGATGGTTGCGCTGGCGGCGTTGTCGGCAGTGGTGGCGGGCAGCCAGGCCATGCGCCAGGACGCGGTGCTGGCGGTGCGGGAGGATTGGTGATGGGGCTGCGCGCTTTTCTGGCTTCGTTTGCATCGCTTTCCGGCCTGCCGTGGATGTCCGCACTTGCCGCGTCGCCGGTGACCTTTGCCACGGTGTTGCCGGGGCGCAAATTGGTGTTTCCCGCCGACCACGGTGCGCATCCGGAATTTCGCACCGAGTGGTGGTACGCCACCGGCTGGCTGAAGACATCCGAGGGCCGGCCAATGGGTTTTCAGACAACTTTTTTTCGCGTACGCACCGGCATCGGTGAGACCAGCGAAAGCCGCTTCGCGCCGCGGCAGTTGATACTGGCCCACGGCGCGATCGCCGATCCGGTAGGGGGAAAGCTGCTGGCTGACGAACGCGCAGCGCGCGTGATGCCCGGCCGTGCCGGTTTCGACGCCGGGCGCACAAAGGTTTGGATCGGCGACTGGCGCATGGAACAGCAGGGCGACGGCTACATCGCCCATGTGAACGCAAAAGCGTTTGCGTATGCCTTGAACCTCACGCCAGCCGGACCGCCGGTGCTCAATGGTGTCGAAGGCTTCAGCCGCAAGGTCGCCGATCCGCGCCACGCCAGCTATTACTACAGCCGGCCACAACTGGCGGTGAGTGGAACCGTGAGACTGGCGGGCCGGCAGCAACCGGTGACGGGGACGGCATGGCTGGATCACGAATGGTCCAGCGAACTGCTGCCCGAAGGCGCGCAAGGCTGGGACTGGGTCGGGCTCAATTTTGATGACGGCAGCGCGCTCATGGCATTTCGCATGCGTGGCACCGACGGTGGCGCGATGTGGGCCGCCGCCACGCTCAAGTCCACCGACGGACGTGTGACCACGCCGCCGGCCGAGGCCATTCAGTTTGAGGCCGAACGCCAGTGGACTTCGCCGCGCACCGGGATCCGCTATCCGGTGGCCTGGACCCTGCGGGTGGGAACGCGCACACTGCAGTTACAGCCGCTGATGGATGACCAGGAACTGGATAGCCGCCGCAGCACCGGCGCGGTGTATTGGGAAGGCGCGGTGCGGGTGATCGAAGCCGGACGCGAAACCGGGCGCGGGTATCTGGAGATGACGGGCTACGGCGATCGCATCCGGATCGGCTGAGCGCCGTTGAATGGCAGTACGACAAACGAGGAGTGCCGCATGCCTGCACGCGAAACCCTGGAACACTTCATCGCCACCGTGGAATCAAACGCCCACGTTGAGGCCATCGAAATGTTCTACACGCCGGACGCCTCCATGCAGGAAAACGAGGCTGCGCCGCGCGTCGGGCGCGCGCTGCTGGTGGAAAGCGAACGGCAGGTGCTGGCGCGGATGAAATCGGTGAAATCGACCTGTGTGCGGCCGGTGTTTGTCGACGGCGACCGCGTGGTGATCCGCTGGGTGTTTGAGTTCGTGCGGCAGGATGGCAGCGCGTTGCGTATGGACGAGCTTGCCTTGCAACGCTGGAACGGGGAACTGGTCGCCGAGGAGAAGTTCTACTACGACCCGCGGCAGTTGCAGCCGCAACCCGAGATGCCGGCAGGCTGAAGGCCAAACTCAAGCACTGGGGCGGCTTCTGGCAGCATTTCGGCCTGCAGGCTGCGCCAGTGCTGGAGTTTGGCCTTCGCCTCCCTGCGGCACATGATTTGATGCACCTCAAATCTGGGCGGAAATGGGCAGGCAGCGTGCAGCCAACTTGGTAGCATCAGTGTGTCACTTCAACGACTGCCTATGACTACCACCGCCTACATCACCCACCCCTCGTTCATGAAGCATGTGATGGGCGAGGATCACCCCGAATGTCCGGCGCGCCTGGATGCGATCAACGATCATCTGCTGTCGCACGGCTTTCTGGATCTCATGCCCTCGTATCGGGCCCCGGAAGTGACGCACGAGCAGCTTTTGCGCGCGCACACAGCCCACTATCTGGCCGAGATCGAGAACATGGTGCCGGCGGAAGGCGAAACCGTGCACGTGGACCCGGACACCATGATGAACAGCCATACGCTGACCGCGGCGCGCCATGCGGCGGGTGCGGTGGTGATGGCCACGGACCTCGTGATCTCCCGCGAAGTGACGCGGGCGTTCTGCGCAGTGCGCCCGCCGGGCCACCACGCCGAACGCGATGCGGCCATGGGCTTTTGTTTTTTCAACAACGTGGCGGTGGGTATCCGCCATGCGCAGCGCGCGCACGGCATCAACCGCATCGCGCTCATCGACTTTGATGTGCACCACGGCAACGGCAGCGAAGACATCCTTGCCGGCGACGACGAGATTCTGATGGTGTCCACCTTCCAGCACCCGCTGTACCCGTATCTGGGTGACGTACCCAAGGGCACCAACATGCTCAACGTACCGCTGCCCGCGCGCACCCGCGGCGACCTGATGCGGCAGGTGGTGACCGAGCGCTGGCTGCCGGCGCTGGACCACTTCCGCCCGCAGATGATTTTCATCTCGGCCGGTTTCGATGCGCACCGCGACGACGACATGGCCAACCTCGGCTGGGTGGAAAAGGACTACGCCTGGATCACGGCGCGCCTGATGGAAATCGCCCACAAGCATTCGCATGATCGGGTGGTGTCGGTGCTGGAGGGCGGCTACTGCCTGCACGCGCTGGCCGCCAGCGTCGGTGCGCACGTGGGTGTGATGATCGGAGCCGTCGATGCCTGAGCCTGCCACCACCACCGGGAGCCCCGCATGAAGCAGCACTATCTGGGGCCGCTGTTCGATCCCAAGTCGATCCTGGTCTATACCCGCCCCGAGGATGAATCCTCACCCGGACGCCTGCTGGAGCAGGCACTCAAGAAGAGCGGCTACCAGGGCGTGGTAAAGCACGTCGAATCGAACTGGCACGGTTTCGCGCCGGTGCAGTTGCCGTCGCGCCCCGACCTCGCGCTGATCGCCGTGGGCGACAAGCATGCGCTGGACGCGTTCATGCACGCCGCGCAAATGCGGGTGCGCGCAGCCATTGTTTATGACGTGGCCGCCGATGATATCGGCGCGCTGAAGGAAATTGCCGCGAGCCGCCGCATCCATCTGCTGGGCCCCAGTTCCTCCGGACTTCAGCGACCGCACCTGGGCCTCAATGCCTGTATCGCCGGTGAACTGCAGGGCGCGGGCAACCTCGCCATGGTCTCGCAATCCGGTGCGCTCACGGCCGCCATGCTCGACTGGGCCGATTCCAACGGTGTGCATTTCTCGACCGTGATTGCCACCGGACGCTCGGCGGTGCTGGATCTGGCAGATGTGCTGGATTTTCTGGCGCAGGACAACCGCACCCACAGCATCGTGGTGTACATGGAAGGCATTCGCAGCGGC
>CAYSKY010000295.1:4393-4966 GCA_964431425.1 uncultured Burkholderiales bacterium | reverse complement strand
GAAGGGCGGCAGGCCGGCAAAACCGAACTGGTAGCTTGCCGACGCCCCCATCCTGGCGGCCATGCGCTGGACCGCGAACAGGTTGTTGCGCACGGCCTCGCCTTTGGGCACACCGGGATAGGTCACTTCTTCAAACTCTATGTTTTCCATGGCCCACCAGCCGGCTGCCACCAACAGCAGCATGCCGGTCAGCAACCAGGCTTTGGTGCGTGAGAAGGTCATGACGCCCGCCCTGCCGCAGCAAAGGAAGGCCGCCCGGAATCGACGGGCATCGCAAAATACGCGTCAAATGCATCACACAACGCAAGCAATGCCTGCGTTTCGATGTCGCGACCGGCATAGACGCGAAGCTGCCATGCCTCCGTCAGTCGGGACACGAAGCCATAAACATCTTGGGTAACTTTCGTCTGGGCGAGCCGGACGCATTCGTCCTCGGTGGAAGAGGAGAGAATGCGGCAGGCAAAGAGGTTCACCAATGCCGAGAGTGCGCCGCGATACAGCAGCGACAGACAGCCGGTGGCGTCTCCCGCCATGCAACGTGCACGGGCGGCCTGGCTGATATTGTCGGGCAGG
>CAYSKY010000295.1:0-4383 GCA_964431425.1 uncultured Burkholderiales bacterium | reverse complement strand
GCAGGCTTTCACGGCGGATATCGAGGCCACCAACGTGAGTCGGCACACGCACCTGCGCGGATTGCCTTGCCTGTGCCGCAATGCGCAACCAGTAACGCAAGGTCAGCAGCAGCACCACCACGCCGATCGCGCCCACCACCCAGACCCCGGCCCGGAGCACGCCGGAAATCCAGCGAAAAAATGCCTCCACTTTCTTGAACCCATCGGAGGAAACGGCGGGTTCGCTGCGGCTGCGCCACTTTGGAATCGTCACCTTCTCCTGAGGAGTGAACTCCGATGAGGCCAGCACTTCCTTGATGGCCAGGCGCGCCGGCGAATCATCCGGTGGCGAAACGGAGTCGGCGGTTGGCGCGGCATCACTGCCGGTCTCGGGGTCGGTCACCGGCAACTCGGCCGTGGCCGGCAGCGCGACCACCATGAAAGCCAGCCAGCACGCCAGCGCAGCCTGCCGCATTGCAGCGTTGGAGATCATGCCGCCGCCCTGCCAGCCGGCACATCGAGTGTCGCCCCGCCCTCACCATCCAGCGCACGCCTGAGTGTGAGCTCGATGTCCCAGGCCTCCAGTTCCACCCGGCGGTTCAGGTAAAGCGCAAAACCTGCACCAACATACGCCGGCTCGACCGCCGACAGCACCAGGACATAGAGCGAACTGGCAACAAAGGTCCAGCCGGCCGGCATATCTTCGAACGCCATCCACGACCAGATCGGCACGCTGGTGTAAACCGGCATCATCATCGTGAGCAAAACGATCGCCGAAAAATGCAGCGCGTATTCGATGTGAAGATAGGCAAGCTGGGCCAGCACCGCCTGGGCGCGTGTGTTCTTTTGCAGCACTTTGTTGCGTTGCCGCCGGCGCTTGCCCTTCAAACCCTCCAGCGTGAACACCGGCAGGGTGAACGCCCGCGCCAGTTCAAAGCGCCGCCACGTCAGCGCACCCAACAGCCCGTTGCCCAGCCATTGGCGCCAGCCGGCTGCCATGTCGGGCAGCGTGACCCGCTCGCCGAACACGGCGCGCGACAATACATGCAGAACCACCCGGTCGTAGACGGGCTTGAACCACCACAGCAGGACGGCGGGCAGCCAGGGATTGATGATGCCCAGCAGTGCCATCAGGAACATCAGCGGCACCGCGAACACCAGCCAGGCACGATAGACGGCGCCGGCATTGCGCTGGACCAGACGCACCCCCAGATCGGTGGCCTCATAGGCGCCACGCGGGCGCAGTTCCAGGCTTATGTCTTCGTGTCTCATGACCTGGCGGCCTCCGCCGGCCGACCCCGTCCCTGGAACACGAAGTAGTAAAAAACGCCGCTCCACAGGACAGCCGCGACCGCATACTTGATTTCCGGCGAAACCCAACGCGACGACGACCAGAACGCTTCAATGAAAGCGGCGATCAACAACATCAGCGTGACGCCGTACATCAGCCGGACGGCATCGCGACCGGCGTGCACCAGCGCGTCACGACGGGTGAGCCGGCCCGGTGCGATGATGGCGACGCCGAGCTTCAGGCCGGCCGCGCCCGACAGCACGATGGCGGTGAGCTCGAAGGCCCCGTGGCCGCACACAAACTGCCAGAAGGTACCGCCGAAATCGATCGCTGTCAGGTACCCGGCGATGGCGCCGATGTATAGGCCGTTGACCGCCAGGAAAAACACACAGCCGATGCCCGCCAGCAGGCCGCTGGCAAAGACCTGAAAACTGATGCCGATGTTGTTGCGAACGTAATGCCCGAACATCAGGAAGTCCGTGTCAGCGGTTCGCTCACGGCCGATCACCTTGGACGACGGGTTGTACATCTGCTCGAAATTGCTTACCTGTCCCGGATCAAACACTGAATAAACCGCTTCCGGATAAAACAGGCAGGCGACCAGCAGCGCAAACAACGGAACGCAGAAAAGTAGCGCCGCCAGCAGCACGAGGCCGCTATTGGCGCGCACCAGCGCGGGAAACCCGGCGGCCAGGAAACGCCAGGCACCCGACAGCAACCGTCCCCGGCTCTGGTAAAGCGCCTGGTGCGCGCGTTCCACCAAGGCATGCAAGCGCGCCACCAGAAAATGCGGATACTGCCGGTCGGTGGCAAGCGCCAGGTGATGGCAGGTAGCGCGGTACAGTTCGGGCAGTCTCGCTTCATCGCCCGGCAGGCCGGCGGATTTGCGGCGGCCAGCGTCCAGACGGGCCAGCGCCGCCTCCAGTTCGCTCCACACCTGCTGGTGACGCCGTTCAAATTCGTTCGGTGTCATGGCCTAGCGTTTCCCCATCAGCCACTGTGCGATACCAAAAATCTGCTGGCGCGCGGCAGGTCCGGCGGCGGTGTCATGTTGGTTTCCGCTTTGAAGCCTGGACGCAAGCACCACCAGTTCGTCGAGGCGTTCTTCCGTCAACAGCGCGGCGCGCTGCGAGAGTCCGATCACCGCCAACTGCGTTTCCGCTGCGAGAGGCCGGCTGGCGGCCACCGGCGCTGCTTCGGGAAGCTTGCGCACCGCAGCCAGCTTCTCGCGATAGACGACGAGCGTACCCGCCGCCAGATCGCCAAGGCGTTTGAAATCGGCCGACAACAGCATCGACACGAGCCCGAACCCATAGGCCATCGGCAGGAAATCGACAAAACGCAGCAGGTTGCGGGTGATGGAAGCACCGGCGTTGACCGGCAAGCCGTTGTCCAGCACCACCGCAATGCCCATCACGCGCTTGCCCGGCGTGGCGCCGGCAAGCCCGAGTTCAAACAGCACCGGGTAGAACCACTCGAGCAGAAATACGCAGACCAGCAACAGGCCCATGCCCAGACCCGCCATCGGCACGGTCACCTGCAGCAGAACCATGTACACGCAGGTGCGGATCAGGAAATCAATCGCAAATGCGGCAAATCGCGGCACAGGCCCGGCTGGCCGCAATTCCAGCCGCACCCCTTCGGGCGTTTCGATGCCGCGACGCGTGTCGAGCAGCCGGCCGGGCCGGCGAAACGGGTCCGCGGACGCGGTCAAGCGTCAGGCTTTGACGACGATGGTGTCGGCGATGTCATCATGCAGGCACTTGCGGGACTCGCGGAATATGCACAACGCGTCGATCAATCCGGCCAGCCAGCCGATGTAGGGGATGGCGTTGACGATCCAAAGCGGCAGCAGCCGCAGGCCGACAATGCGCTCGATGGGGCACTTGCTGCCGTCGGAGCGAACAATCTTGATGCCCATGAGCTTCTTGCCCACTGATTGGCCATTCTTGGCCAGCCAATAACCGTTGATAGCCAGGTAGCCGATCATGGATGCAACCTGAATGGTCAGTTGCATGCCGAATCCGACGTTACCGGTGGCAAAGGCGCCGATACCCACCGCGAATCCCACGATGGCTGCGACAAAAAACATGATGATGGTGTCGATGATGGCGGCGGCAAGTCGCGTACCGCGCTCGGCCAGCACTATCTCGCCCTCAGGCACCACATCGTCCACGCGGGCCTCGGGCGGCGCATACACATTGGAAGAGCCACCGCCCTGCGGCGCCGGAAACGGCGAGTTCTGATCTGACATGCCACACCCCCTTATCTGGTTACATTACGGATTCCGGCGGACTGTTTGACCGCAGCGAAAGCCACAACGCATTATGCCAAAGCGTTAACGCCTTGCGAGGGGGCGATGCCGCGATTGCGACAGGCGGCGAACCGCTGCGATGAACGCCCGCGGCAAACGGCCGGGTGCCGGGTAGCAGGGCATTTGATCGGCGCAGGGACCGGGCTTACTTCACGCAATCCACGAAATACACCGGTTTGCCGTCCACCTCTTCCTCCACCAGCCCGTGAATATCGGTCTCGAAGCCCGGGAATTTGGCGTTGAAGTCCCGTGCAAATCGCAGGTATTCGACGATGGTGCGATTGAAGCGCTCGCACGGAATCAGCAGCGGTATGCCGGGCGGGTACGGGGTCAGCAGGACACTGGTAATGCGGCCTTCCAGCTGGTCGATCGGCACGCGATCAATTTCACGGTGCGCCATCTTGGCGAACGCATCTGCCGGCTTCATGGCGGGCTGCATGTCCGACAGGTACATTTCGGTAGTCATGCGCGCAACGTCGTTGGCCTTGTACATTTCGTGACTCTGCTGGCAAAGGTCCTTCAGGCCCAGCGCCTCGTATCGCGGATGGGCCGACACGAACTCGGGCAGGATCTTCCACATCGGCTGGTTCTTGTCGTAATCGTCCTTGAACTGCTGCAACGCGGTCAGCAGCGTATTCCAGCGGCCTTTGGTGATACCGATGGTGAACATGATGAAGAACGAGTACAGGCCGGTCTTCTCGACGATCACGCCGTGTTCGGCGAGGTACTTGGTGACGATGCTCGCGGGGATGCCGATCTTGGCGAACTTGCCTGCCACGTCCAGGCCCGGCGTGACGAT
>CAYSKY010000294.1:0-4966 GCA_964431425.1 uncultured Burkholderiales bacterium | reverse complement strand
CGCCCGCTCCAGACACAGAATGAAAAAGGCCTCCCGCGGGAGGCCTTTTTCATTTACTGGCGCCGGGTGCCTAGCGCAGGTCCGCCACCAGTGCTGCCCGGGTTTCATTGGTGACCAGCGTTTTCGAAGTGTATTGGGAATGATCGATACCCATGGACAGCGAAACGCCGTATTTCAGGGCTGCCGCCATTTCCTCGTTCAGTTCAAAGCGCAGGAAATGCACTGAAGACGTCTTGGTTTCGTTCTCGCGCTCCAGATCCTCATCGGCGATTGCATGGACGCGAGGCGAGCCCTCCACCTGTACCCAGACGCGCTTCTCGATGCCCTTCAGCCGGGCAAGCGCAATCTTGCGTTCGCCTTCGTCGGCATACTCGATGAGCATGGTTGCCTTGAAATTGCGCCCGTCAGGCAACAGCGGCGCATAGGCGTCCAGTTCGTCCTGGATGCCGCGTTCTTCAAACGTCTTTTCTATTCGCAGCATTTCCTGAATCTGGTAGCGGATGGTCAACTCATCTTCGAACAGCAGTGTGACGTGACCGCCGATATGGACGGTACGCTTGCGCTTGTGGGCGATTGCCTGGGTGCGAAACTCGGGCCTGGCTTTCGCATAGGCTTCGAGGGTCATCAGGCTTTCGCGGGTGATTTTCGGGGTGGTCATGGCAGTCATGAATGGCTAATCAGATAATCCGTAAGCTTTGCGCAGCAAGGTGAGAGGGTGGGCGAGTGCCGGGGCGGCAGGCGCCGGCGCAGCGGCGGGTTTCAGCTGGCTGATGCCCTGTTCGATGTGATGCCCGGCCAACTGGCAGTCCGAGCTGATGTAATCGGGCGCGGCTTCAGACATCTGGCGGAAGACCGGCTTGCCGATCTTGAGAGCGGTTTCGTGGAATTCTTTCTTCACGCCCCAAGTGCCGGCGTGCCCCGAACAGCGCTCGACCGTGGTCACTTTTGTTTCCGGAATCATCTCGAGCATTTCGCGGGTTTTCTGCCCGACGTTCTGCACGCGTGAGTGACAGGGTATGTGATATGAAACCTTGCCCAATGGCACCGGGAATTCAGTGAGCAACAGGCCGTCCTTTTGTCGCGCGACGAGATATTCGAACGGGTCCATCATCGCGGCCTTGACCGCTTGAACGTCGGCGTCTTCCGGGAACATCAACGGCAATTCCTGCTTGTACATCAGCGTACAGCTGGGAATGGGGGTGAGAATGGCGTAACCCTCCCGTGCCAGTTTCGCGAGCGGAGGGATGTTCGCGGCCTTCAGGGCAGCTACCGATTCCAGGTCACCGAGCTCCAGCTTCGGCATGCCGCAGCAAGCCTCTTTTTCGACCATCACATACGGAATGCTGTTGTGCGCGAGCACTTTCAAGAGGTCGTGGCCGATGCCGGGTTCGTTGTAATTTACATAGCAGGTGGAATAAACGGCGACCTTGCCGCGGGTACGCTGGCCGTCCTTGACGGAAAAACTCACGCTGGCGGTGGCATTGGGGCGGAAAGTAGCGGGTGCATAGGCGGGCAGCCACGCATCCCTGTGAACGCCGATCACGCTCTCCATCATGGCCCGCGCAGCTGGCATTTTGGTTGCTGCGTTGACGAACTGCACCACTACGGGAATGGTTGCCAGCTTTCCATTGCGGTCTGTGGCCGACAGATTGGTATCGCGGAACCGGGTGCTCGATCCCTGCTTGAACTGGATCGCCTTCGCACGCAGCATGAGGTGCGGAAAATCGAGGTTCCAAGGGTGTGGTGGCACGTAAGGGCACTTGGTCATATAACAGACGTCGCACAGGTAACACTGGTCGACCACCTTCCAGTACTTCTCCTTGGGAACCCCGTCGACCTCCATGGTCGGGCTTTCGTCCACCAGATCGAACAGGACGGGGAACGCGTTGCACAGACTGACGCATCGGCGGCAGCCATGACAAATATCGAACACGCGCTCCATTTCCTTCATGGCGGATTCAACCGAATAGAACTCGGGATTCTGCCAATCGATGGGGTGCCGTGTGGGCGCTTCCAGACTGCCTTCGCGGGCGGACATTTGGGCCTTGATTCCAGGAACGATTACCGGGGTGCGGTGCCGGCCGGTTTGCCGGCCGGCAGCCGCGGTCTCACTTTTGACGCGTGCCTGCTCAGGCGGCGACCAGTGCGTCGAGCGCTTTCTGGAACTTGTTGGCGTGCGAGCGTTCCGCCTTGGCCAGGGTTTCAAACCAGTCGGCGATCTCGTCAAAGCCTTCGTCGCGTGCGGCTTTGGCCATGCCCGGATACATGTCCGTGTATTCGTGCGTCTCACCGGCAACGGCTGCTTTCAAATTTTGTTCGGAAGAACCGATCGGCAGATCCGTGGCCGGGTCACCGACGTGCGCCAGATAGTCCAGGTGTCCGTGCGCGTGCCCGGTCTCACCTTCGGCGGTGGAGCGGAACAGGGCGGCGACTTCGGTATGGCCTTCAACGTCAGCCTTGTTTGCGAAATACAGGTAGCGGCGGTTGGCTTGCGACTCCCCTGCAAACGCAGCCTTCAGGTTATCGTGGGTTTTGGTGCCTTTGAGTTTCATGGTGACTCTCCTCTGGTGAAAAGACGACAAACAGGCTGTCTGCACGAATTGCAGAAGCCCAGTTTACGGGGTACAACCAAATCGCTCAAATTGATTGAGACTATATATTCAATAGTTTTGGACTATCAAATAATGCGCCGGTCAGGCGCGGATTCCCCGCCGGGCCGCCGACAGGAATTCGGCCAGCAGCGGACCGCCGTCGAGCAGGCCGGGGTCGTCCGGGGACATGAATTCGGGGTGCCACTGCACGCCCATGACATAGCTTTCGCCGTTCCAGCGGATGGCCTCGACGATGTCGTCGTCCGTGGACCGCGCCTCGATGACCAGGTCCCGGCCCGGCACTTTTACCGCCTGATGGTGAATGGTATTGATGGTGGCCTCCCCAATCTGCGGGTAGAGCGCAGCGAGGCCGGTACCGGGGAGAATTCGGACGCGGTGAAAGTTGTCTTCGTAGCGCTGGCGGCATTGGTGGGGAATGTCGGAACCGGTCTGGTGGGCGATGTCCTGGTACAGCGAGCCGCCGAAAGCCACATTGATCAGTTGCATTCCCCGGCAGATACCAAGTACCGGCTTTCCGCGCGCCATGAAGGCACGCACCAGTTCCAGTTCATAAACATCGCGCACACGGTCCCCCGACCACTCGGGTCGCATCGGCATTTCACCATAGCTCTCCGGCGCGACGTCCGCCCCGCCTTGCAGCACGAGGCCATCAAGGTGATCGGCATAATGCTCGACATTGAGGCGCTGGGGGCCGTGCGGCGTGTCCTTGCTGATGGCGGGGATCATGAAGGTCAGCGCTTCGGCAGACATCACCCAGTGCGCGACACATTGCTCGACGTACTGCAACGTTTTGGTCGGCAACCACGCGCGGCCCGGCTCCGGATGCATCAGTCTGGCGGACAGGCCGATTTTCAGAGGTGGGTTCACGCCGGTATTATGCCAAGCATTCGGCATCCGCCGCCGCCACCTTCCTACAAAACAATGCCCGCACAGCGAACTCTCGCGTCACGGGTCATCGCCTGGCAGCGTCGCGATGGCCGGAATGACCTGCCCTGGCAGAACACGCGTGATCCCTACCGCATTTGGCTGTCGGAGATCATGCTCCAGCAGACGCAGGTTTCCGCGGTGATTCCCTACTACGAGCGGTTCCTCGCGCGGTTCCCGGATGTGGCGGCGTTGGCCGTGGCTGATGTGGATGAAGTGATGAAATATTGGGCCGGGCTCGGCTACTACGCCCGTGCGCGGAACCTCCACCGCACGGCAAAAATGATCGTGGACGATCATGGCGGCCTGTTTCCGCGTGATATTGCCGACATACGCCAATTACCGGGGATCGGCCGATCCACCGCCGCTGCAATCGCCGCGTTTGCCTTTTCGGCACGCGCGGCCATCCTCGATGGCAACGTGAAACGCGTCTTCGCAAGATATTTCGGCATCCACGGGGACATCAAGACCAAGGCGGTGGAGGACCGGCTGTGGAAGATTGCGGAGGAGCAACTGCCGGCCAGCGACATGGGCCGGTACACACAGGGGCTGATGGATATCGGTGCGACCGTTTGCACGCGCAATAACCCGCAATGCCTGCTGTGCCCGCTGGCCGGTCAATGTGTGGCCCGCGCGGGCGGGCTGACCGGCCAATTGCCCGGGCGGGCCGCCAAACGCGAAACGCCGCACCGGCACACGCGGATGCTGATTGTGGTCTCCGCCGGATGTGTGCTGCTCGAGAAACGACCGCCGGCCGGCATATGGGGTGGTTTGTGGAGCCTTCCTGAATGTCCGCTGGACGACGACGTTGCACAATTTCTCCGGCAACGATATGGCCTGAAAGCACAGTCAATCGCCGAGCTTGGCCCGGTCGAGCACGGGTTCACGCACTATTCGCTGACCATCCATCCGCTGCACATCCAGTGCGGACGTGCGACGACCTTGGCGATGCAAGGCGATACAACGTGGATGGTTTGGGGAGAGGCGGTGGATGGGGCGATACCCGCGCCGGTGAAGCGAATTCTCGCCGGCCTAGGCGGCGATTAGCTGCTGATCGTGGAGAAAGCGATGCAGAACTTCAAGACGCATCCTGACGTCTGTCAGTTCGAGCATTTTCTGCTTGACTGAATTCCCGAACGGCAACATTTCCGTGATGCGCAGGCTCACCCACTCGGCGTCTGCAAAACTCGCCTCGTGCTCCGCGGCCAGGCGGCCGGTTTGGGTCAATACCTTTCGGAGAAAGGCGGCGCAGGGCGGCAGCTCGGGACACGCGACGGAGATGTCGGGCGGGATCAAATCCATTTCACCAATGAGCAATCCGTTCGCCAGCGGGTAGTGGGACGCCAACCGGAAACGCTGTTCGCCCTTCACCCGGACGTGAAGTATCCCCAATTCCTGCATGTCCCATTCAAGTATGCGTGCCAGCGTCC
>CAYSKY010000293.1:0-4967 GCA_964431425.1 uncultured Burkholderiales bacterium | reverse complement strand
ATCAGAACGGCGGTTACCGTGTCATCAAAGATGATGTTGTCTTGTGGATAGCCGCGTTTGAATTTCTTGGCAATCTCTTCGTCTAGATCATCCTTCGTGTCCTTGGCTTCCCAGTACCCAAAGGGCACGCGCAATTCATACAGCAAGGCCCCATCAACGAAGCGGGTTTCCTTGGTGGCTGTATCGAGCTTGTACTCCGGAATAAACACCAGATCATGCGACTTTCCCCAGCTCTTGAGCAGGTCCTTGAAGGCTTCGCGCAAAACGCTTTCGCGGAGTGAGCCGGATACCTTTTTGAGCGTGGATGGCTGGTTTAGGTATTGCTGGATTAGAAGTTGGCTCATGTCTGCATTGGGCTTGTGATAGGCGCGTCAATTGCTGAGGGGCTTGGTTGCGGGCATCGGTATGCCTAGCTGCTTTGCAATGACTTCCCGGTTTCTAACGGCGCAGTCTAGAACGTAGAAGGCATCGCCAACCACACGCTCTTGATTGTCGAGAATGGGAAGTTCCATTTCCACCAGTTCCGGTTTTGCGACGATGGTATTGGCCCAATCCGCCCCGTAACTGAACGCGGCAACAGCGGCCTGCGGTATCGAATACTCCAACGCACCAAGTTTCGCGAAGCAACCGGAGCGGCTTCTGTCCAGTTCGCCATGCTTGGCTCTGTTCGCAATGTCACTGCATAAGGTCAGGCAGCGGACCGCATCAAGTGATGCTTCATATGCCGCCGGAGTTTTCCCCTGTTCAATTGCCCGTACCTTCAGAACGTCCTTGACGCTCCAAGCCCAAACGAATGCGGTAAGAACATCGTCTTGCATGTCATCAAATGACTTGACGCCAAACAGTCCGTAATTCGTTTTCATGCCGTTGGTTGGTGTCGCGCTCCACTCGTACGATTCACCGCACTTGTCCTTTACCCTGGCTTGCATCCGCTGAAGCCTGGAAAGCGTGTCTTGAAATTCGGAAAGCTGCATCGTTCGCAGTCGCTTGTAATCGGAAGGTGTTGCGGCGGGTCAAAACGGAAGCACATAGATTAATTGATAATTAACATTGAGTCGCTAATTTCCAGCGTTGCAAGTGCGGCGCCGAGTTTATTGGGAGTAACCCGTGAATATACGAATCTCGTTTATGGCCCGATGCGCCTTGGTGGCGGCGGGAATGTTGGTAAATGCAGTCCTGGCTGCTGCCCCAATCGCCGTGTTTCCCGCTGCGCCGCGTGCCTTTGAATCTGTGCAATTGCGGGCGGAAATTCCGGGCCAATTTGTGTTGGCCAGTCGCCCCACTCTTTCAATGGCGGCCAATAAAATTTCCGTTTCCGTAGAGGTTCTCCGATGGGACCTCAGCAACTCTGGCGGGACTTTGACCAGCGTTTTTAATCTTGGTCAGTTGCCCGCTGGGCAATACTCGGTGGAGTTCAAATTGGGGGCTGCGAGCACCGATATTAGCAGCGCTAGCTTTACGGTTTCAGATACCGCAGGAGGCCGAATAGCGGACTATCCGGGTTACAACTTTACCGATCTTTGGTGGAACTCAAACGAGTCCGGCTGGGGCGTCAGTATTCATGTAAAGAATGACAGCCTTTTTGCTGCCTGGTTTGTCTACGACCAAACAGGACGGGCGCAGTGGTACACGATTCAGACGGGCACTTGGTCAATTGAGCAAGCCTCAGCGGCCACCGTCAAACCCATCACGTATGTGTATACCGGCAAAGTCTACAAAACGAGCGGACCGGTCTATGGCGGCATTGATACACTCGTTGGCCCGCTAATCGTTGCAGAAGTGGGGACGGCATCAATTAAGTTCACTTCAAGCGGTTCCGCGACGTTTGCCGGTACGGTTGAGGGAAAATCGTTTAGCAAACAAATTTCGCGCCAAGCGTTTTAGTGGCCGCTGTAAAGCGCTTGAAAGTGCCGATAAAGGGGCCAGCCGATATGGGCTGGGGGTAACTTTGGGGGTAAGTTCCAAAAGTGGCCTTCCGGACCTCATGAAAAATCAGCAAGTTAGGTCAACTATTCGATAGTGCCCCAGGCCACCAAATTGAAAACGCCCCGCATGGGGCGTTTTCTTTTCCGGAGCCGAGTCGTTCGCGCGCTGGCACCAGCGCGAGAACACAGTCGCTACCCCGCCAAACGCACCAAATCCGCGTACAGCGCATCCGGCACGTCAACGCCATCCAACGCTGACTTCGCCGCGATGCTCTCGCGACGTCCGCCCGGCAGCCGCACGCCTTCATCCGCCAGCATGGCGCCGACCAGTGTTTCTATGCGTTCAGAGAATCGTTCGCGTCCGGCCAGCGCATCCGGGTCGATGACCAGGAAAGCCTGCCCGATGCGTGGTTTGTTGCCTTCATCGACAAAGAATGAGTCGGCTTCGTAACCGAAGGCGGCGCCGGTCAACGCACTGACCAGCAACTCCACCACCAGCGCGAGCATGGCGCCCTTGGCGCCACCCGCCGGCATCATGGTGCCTTCCATGCCGGCCTTGGGGTCGGTGGTGGGCTTGCCGTCCTTGTCGAGTGCCCAGCCCAGCGGAATGGATTCGCCTTTTTTCGCCGCGACCATCAATTTGCCGCGCGCCACTTCCGACAACGAAAGATCGATCATCAGCGGCGACGCCGATTCGCGGGGAAATGCGGCGGCGATCGGATTGGTGCCGAAGATGCCACGCTTGCCGCCCCAGGCTGACATCGCCGCCGGAGAGTTTCCAAAGGCCAGACCCACCATGCCGGCGGCGGCAACCGCCTCGAGGTGATAGGCCGCGGCGCCAAAGTGGTGGCTGTTGGTCACACCGACGAAGCAGGCACCGGCGATGCGCGCCCGTGAAATCGCCTCGGCAATCGCCAGTTCACACGCCGGAAAGGCAAGACCGGAGCCGGCATCGATCAGGCAGGCTGCCGCCTTTGCGTTCACGACCACGGGAACCGCGCCGCCGAGGGCGCGGCCGTTGCGCAGGTGGGTGGTGTATTGCGGCACGCGCGACAGGCCGTGCGACGGCAGGCCGCGTGCTTCGGCGTACATCAGCGCACGGGTAGTCGCTTTCGCCATATGCGGCGAGGCACCACATTTCACAAAGGCCTGTTCGGCCAGTTCGGTCAGTGCAGCAAGGGAATGCTTGGCCATGTCTGTTCTCAGGAGGGGCGGGACAGGAAGTCAGCCACACGGTCAGCGATCATGTCGCTCACGCGCACGTTGGATTCCGCGGTCACGCCGGCAATGTGCGGCGTGAGAATGAGGTTTGGGCAGCCGGTGAGCGGCGAGCCGGCTTTCAGGGGCTCGGCGTCGAACACATCGAGTGCCGCGCCGCCGAGTCGCCCGCTGCGCAGGGCAGCTGCCAGCGCCGCTTCGTCGATCACGCCGCCGCGTGCGGAGTTGATGATGACGGCATCGGGCTTCATGCTTGATAGCTGGGATGCGCCCAGCAGATTACGGGTCTGTGGTGTCAGCGGAATATGCAGCGATACGACGTCGCTGCGCATGAGCAAGTCTTCGAGCGACACACCGGCCACGCCGGTTTCCTGCCAGACCGCTGCATTTGCCGGGATCATCGGGTCGTGGGCAATCACCTGCATGCCCAGCCCCTTCGCGAGCGTGGCGGTAAGCCGGCCGATACCGCCGAAGCCCACGAGGCCCAGGGTCTTGCCCGCAGTCTCCCGGCCGTTGGATAAGGGTACGCGCGGCCAGGCGCCCGCTGCCACCTCGGCGGTAGACGCGTAGGCCCCCCGCAGCAACATCATCGCGGTGCAGATCACGTACTCGGCGACCGCCAGGGCATTGGCACCGGTGGCGGGGATGACTTCGATGTTGCGGGCTGCACAGGCGGCTACATCGATGTTGTCCAGACCCACACCGAGCCGGCCGACCACGCGCAGTTTGGGTGCAGCCGCCAATACTTCGGCGTTCACCTGCGTGCGATTGCGGACGATCAGTGCGTCGACGTCAGCGAGCTTGCCAATCAGTTCGGCGCGGCGGTCGACGAGGGCGGCATCGTAGGTTGTATTGAACCGACGGGAGAGCGAGGCGACCGCCGCCTCGTCCATGAATTCACTGATCAGGACTTTCATGTGGTTTGCCTTGCGGGAGGGGGCGGCGAGGACAGCTTGTTGGTGCGTCGGCCGGGTGCGGGAAGGACTCGGCCGACGCGGCGATCAGGCGCTTTCGTACAGGCGCGTCAGTACGAATTCACGATGGCCCAGGGCTTCGGCGGCCGTGAGGCGGCCGTTGGCGGTGCGCAGCATCATGTCGAGCAGCTTGTCGCCGGCCTGGTCGAGCACCATCTCACGCTGCAGCAACGCGGTCGAGTCGACATCGATGTGCTCGCTCATGGTGCGCACCGTGCGCGGGTTGGCGCAGATCTTGATGACCGGCAGGATGGGGTTGCCGATCACATTGCCCTGCCCGGTGGGGAAGAAGTGCACCGCATAGCCCGAGGCGGCGCACAGCGTGACCATCTCGGCCGCGGCGCTGGACGAGTCCATGAACCACAGGCCCGGGTGGGTGGGGATCTCGGCCTTGTCGATGACCCCGTCCACCGTGCACTTCTTGCCGATCTTCTGGATGTTGCCCAGGGCCTTTTCCTCGATGGTGGTCAGGCCGCCGGCGATGTTGCCCTTGGTGGGCTGGCTGTCGGAGAGGTCGCTGGTCTTGTGGCGGTTGATCACGTCCTGGTAGCGGTTGAACATGAACATGAACTGCTCGCGCACCTTGTCGTTGGCGCAACGCGCGGCCACGATGTGCTCGCCGCCGGTCAGCTCGGTGGTCTCGCCAAAGCACAGGTAGTTGCCCAGCTTGTGCAGCTTGTCGAAGGCGTCACCCACCGTCGGGTTGGCGCCGCAGCCGCTGGTGGTGTCGCTCTCGCCGCACTTGGTGCTGACCCACAGCTCCTTGATGTTGCACTTCTCGCGCTGCTTCTCGCTGGCCCACTGCACGAACTCGCGTGCGGCCTTGCTGGCGCGCATGATGGTGTCGTGG
>CAYSKY010000292.1:0-4976 GCA_964431425.1 uncultured Burkholderiales bacterium | reverse complement strand
TTGCCGAACTGCTCAGCCCCAGCCCTGCATTTGAAGGTTTTAGACCAGATCACCCGGAGAGATTTGCGATCCTCCAGCCGTACCGCCAATTCAAAAGGCAGGCAAGCCCGCGACTCGGCACGGCGACTGCCAAGGTCGCCGGCAATCCAAAGCGTGCTTTGGAGGATGTCTGCTGAGAACCGGGTGCTGTACTTTTCGCAGCGGGCTACGGCAATGGCCAATTGCGAAAGTGGCGGTGCCCGGCCCAGACACAACAAAAGGGCGGCAGCGCCGCCCTTTTGTTGTCAGGAAATTGCGGTTGGTTACTTGGCTTGCGAGATCATGTAGTCAACGGCTGCTTTGACGTCGGCGTCAGACAACGCTGCATTGCCGCCTTTGGCTGGCATGACGTTATTGAACCCCTTCAAAGCGTGGTCATACAGAACCGGCTTGCCTTTGGCGATGCGCGGCGCCCAGGCGGCCTTGTCGCCCAACTTCGGCGCATTGGCGACACCTGCCGCGTGGCAGGCAGCACACCCGGCCTTGTAAACGCTTTCACCATTGCTGCCGGCCGCCGCAACCTTTTCAGCTTTGGCCGCTGCCGGCGGCGGCTCCTTGGCGGGCGCTGTGGCCGGCGCTGCGGCCGGTGCCGCAGCCGCTGGTGAAGTCGCGGCGGCGACCTCCGGGCCTTTCAATGTTGTGAGCGGCGAAATACGCTGGGCAATCGCCTCGGGTGTGTTGGCCTTGGGTTCCGAGGCGCCAACTTTGTGGGTGCCGACCGCGAAGTAGGCCACCATGATGATCGCGATGACCAGGCCGATTGCCCCGGCGGTAACCGCAACGGCGAGCTGTACCGGGTTGCCCTTGTTGGTGTCGTTGGCTGAGTCGGCGTGGTGCTGGGACATGTTTGTTTCCTGTGGCGGCTGGGAAAAGAATCACGCATTATACCGGCGAGGGTTGGCAGCCTCAAATTGCGCGGGCCAAAGGCCGCCGCTCCCCATCCACGGGGTGTGACGGCGCTCAGTGATAGAATGCGCACTCCACGCGCCCGTAGCTCAGCTGGATAGAGTACTGCCCTCCGAAGGCAGGGGTCGGACGTTCGAATCGTCTCGGGCGCGCCAAATTCAAACGCCACCTTCGGGTGGCGTCTTCATTGGCGCCCGAGCGAGCCAACAGTTTGGCTCGCGTAGCGATTCGAAAGGCGACAGCAATGCACGGAGCGAAGCGCCGGGGTCGCGGGACGTGACCGAATCGTCTCGGGCGCGCCCGCAAATGAAATCGCCACCTGGCGGTGGCGATCGGGATTGTGATGCCGGCCGCGGCGGGTCAGGCAGACTTCTTATCCTGGCCGCCCGGCACCGCTTTGAGCCGGGGCCTGACCTGGGCCACATACTCGGGCACCCAGCGCTTGAGTTCCCGGCGCACATCCGAGTCGTCGGGAATGCGGTCCTGGCTGAGCCATTTTGAGACGCTATCCAGAAACGCCGCATCCACTTCCCGGGCTTTGGCGACACGCAACTTGGGGTGTGGGGTGGCGCGGGTGTGTTCATCGTGCGCGAGCAATTCCTCGAACAGCTTTTCGCCCGGGCGCAGGCCCGTGTAGACAATCTTGATGTCGCCTTCGGTAGGTTCTGAAAGACGAATCATGTCGTGGGCAAGATCGACGATCTTCACCGGTTCGCCCATGTCCAGCACGAAAACTTCGCCGCCGAGTCCCATGGTGCCGGCCTGCAACACGAGCTGGGCCGCCTCGGGGATCGACATGAAGTAACGCACCATGTCCGGATGGGTGACCGTCACCGGTCCGCCGTGGTCAATTTGCTCCTGGAAGCGCGGTATGACACTGCCGGCGCTGCCAAGCACGTTTCCGAAGCGGACCATTTCAAAACGGGTTTCGCTGGATTGTTGCAGTGCCTGGCAGACCATTTCCGACATGCGCTTGGTCGCACCCATGACGTTGGTCGGGTTGACCGCCTTGTCAGTGGAAATCAGCACGAACTTTTTGACGCCATAGGCAATCGCGGCACGCGCCACCACCAGTGTTCCCAGCACGTTGTTTTGAACCGCCTCCCAGGCGTTGCTCTCCTCCATCAGCGGAACATGCTTGTAGGCTGCCGCGTGGAATACGAGCGAAGGCGAATACTGATGCATCGCCTGATCCACCCGCTTGGCGTTTTTGATATCGCCGATCACGCTGGCGATAGGCAGGTTCTCAAACGCATCGCGCAAAGACTGCTCGATGCGATACATGGCGTATTCGCTTTGTTCAAACAGCACGAGCATGGAGGGCTGGTAGGCAGCAATCTGCCGGCAGAGTTCGGAGCCGATCGAGCCGCCTGCACCGGTCACCATGATGACCTTGTCAGTGATCAGGTCATGAAGTCCCGCATCATCCAGGAGGATCGGCTCGCGCTTCATCAGGTCTTCGAAGGACACACGGCGGATCTTCGGCGGTACCACTTTGCCGATGGTGTTCGGGCTGAGCGTGATGCCGTTGAACTTGGGTACGGTCAGCACCACCACGCGCGCCTTGTTGCACACTTCCACGATGCGCCGGCGAACCACATAGGTCACCGACGGCATGGCGATGATGGCGTGCTTGACCTTGAGTGAGCGTGCAATGCGCGGCAGCTCTTCGATGCTGCCCAGCACGCGTACACCGTGCAGCAGCCGGTGCCGCTTGTTCGGGTCGTCGTCCAGCAGACCCATCACACGCCAGTCGGCGCTGCGCGCCAATTCCTTGAGCAGGCCGACCGCGGCATCCCCGGCGCCCAGCACCAGGACGGGCGTGCCCTGATCGTTGGCATTGCCGTAGAGCCGCCACTCCTGCCAGGACCGGTAGCCGATGCGGCTGCCCGCCATCAGCGTGATGAGCAACAGCGCCTGGATGAAGAAGTAGGCAAACGAAAGGGATTGAAGCCAGCTGCCCGCCCAGAGGGTGGCGGCGAGCGCGGCCGTACCGGCGATGACACTGCCGACAATGCGCTGTACATCGGGCAGGCTGGCATAGCGCCACAGCCCCTGGTACATGCCGAAAAGGGTGGAAATGGCGGCCTGCAGCGGTAATGCGACGGCGAGCACGATGCTGGCCGTAGCGAGCAATATCTGGGGCTGGCCGGCGAGCTGGCCGTCGAGTAACAGGAAGGTAATGGTCCACGACAGGACCAGCATCAGCGCATCGTGGCAAAAAGCCATGACCGCGCGCTCATTGAATGCAAACCGTTTCATCTTGATCCGGTATCGTTTTTGTCTTTATTTTTTTTGTTGTTATTTCCAAGGCGCCACTCGAGCAGCAGCACGAGCAGTGCATATGTTATCACCCACGAGACTGCAACCGGCTTCTTCAGTCCCGGGTTTTGTGCCAGCAGTGCACAAATTGCACTGGCAAGCATCAGAAAGTAATACGCAATGGCAGTGCGGCGATGGCTCCATCCATCGAGAATCAACCGCTGGTAGAAATGCTGCCGGTGGGGCAGCCAGAATTGTTCGCGGCGCAAGAGGCGCCGCGCCAGGGTGTAGGTCGCATCGACGATGAACGGTGAAAACACCATCAGTCCAAACCACCATGGCCAGTGTCCGGCGACGCTTCCGTAAATGGCCAGCGTGGCCGCGAGATAGCCGAATGGCACGGACCCGGAGTCGCCAAGAAAGACCCGCGCCGGTGGAAAATTGAAGACCAGGAAACCGGCTGCGGCCCCGGAAACAACTGCGCATCCCAGACCAAACCAGGCGCCGCCCGGCGCGCCGAGCGCGGCCAGGGCATACGTTCCGAAACCGATGGCCGCCATCCCGCCGGCAAGTCCGTCGGACCCGTCCATGAAATTGAAAAGGTTGGTGCCCCAGACCACGAGCAGTACCGCTCCCAACGCACCGGCCAGCATCAGCGGCCAAGCGAAGCCCTGCCCTGGCTGCGCCCACAACAACCGCAAATGCCAAAGCATGACCAGGGTGAACAATACCGCCGACGCGAAATGCACCAGCATGCGGGGACCGGTCGGCAGGCTACGGCGATCATCAATCGCCGAGACCACAAACAGCGGAATGGCGCAAAGAAAAACCTCTCTGAGCGGAGACCTGCCCGTTGCCTCTGATATGGGCAGACCCATCATCACTGCAATTCCCGCGAGTATCGCAATACCCACCGCCAGTCCGCCAATTCGAGGAACTGGTTCGGAATGTAGAGAGCGCGCATTGGGGGTGTCAATGAAGCTACCAGGCCATCCGCTGCGTGTGATGAGCCATATTGAGGCGGATGTCACCGCGGCAGCCCCCAAAAAGAGCTGGGCGGGCACCAGGTAGGCGGTCATAAATTGCATTGCCGTCAGCGCTAACAAAAACGGGCACGCGAGGTGCCCGTTTTTGATGCAGTCCCGGGGATATCAGGGGCAGGTGGTCTTGCGGTTGACGGTTGCGCTCACGTTCGAGGATCCGTCAGTAATCGTGACGATTACCGGCACGAATGCTGCGCCGGCAACCCCATTGGCCGTCAGTGTCAGGCTGGTCGGACTGCCGCTGAAGGTACCGGCCACCGACAGCAGGCCGAAGGCCATCAGCGGCTGGAAACTGCCCTTGAGCTGCTGCATGCGCGCGCGCACCGCGTAGATCCGCTCGACCGGGTTGTCGATGCCGATCGGCAGCAGCAGCGGCACGAGGCCGAAGCGGTTGCCGAGCTGATAGGCCTTGTCGAGCGGGCGCAGATTGACCGGCACCATGGCGCGGATCTCCTGGCCGGCCACCTTGTCGCCCTTGCCGCGCAGATAGGCGCCGATGGCGCCGGCCACGCAGGACAGCAGCACGTCGTTGACCGAGCCCCCCAGCACCTTGCCGACCGCCTTCACCTCGTCGAGCTTGAGCGAGTCGCTCCAGGCCACGCGCTTCCTCACGCCGGGCTCGCCCTTGAGCCGGGTGCGCGAGTCGTCGGGCATCAGCGCGATGGCCGACAGATCGCCCCTCGCCTGGTAGCCGAGCCGCGCCATGTGCATCGGACCGACCATCGG
>CAYSKY010000291.1:0-4976 GCA_964431425.1 uncultured Burkholderiales bacterium | reverse complement strand
GCCATGGGCGAGGAGGCGGACCGCATCGTCGGCCTGGAACTGGGCGCGGACGATTACCTGCCCAAGCCGTTCAGTCCGCGGGAACTGCTGGCGCGGGTTCGTGCCGTCCTCAAGCGCGCACGTCCGCTGGGCGATTCGCTCGATACCGATGGAATCCGCGGCTACCGCTTCAACGGCTGGAACGTCAATCACATGCTGCGCCAGGTGCATTCCCCGGCCGGCGTCCTGGTGACGCTCAGCAGCGGCGAATACAAGCTGCTCAGCATCCTGCTCAATCGCCCGAACCGCGTACTGTCACGCGACTACCTGCTGGACATGACCCAGGGGCGCGAGGCGGGGCCGCTGGACCGCAGCATCGACGTGCTGGTCAGCCGCCTGCGTGCGCGCCTCGAAGATGACGCCCGCAGCCCGCAACTGCTCAAGACCGTGCGCGGCGAAGGCTACGTGCTGGCGGCGGACGTCGAGGTCTTGCGTTGAGCGATTCGCCGGCACCGGCGCCATCCCCTTCCCACGGCGTTACCTCCCGGGTGCTGGCCTTCGCTGGCCGCTGGTTGATTCCCAAATCGCTGTTCGGTCGCGTCGCCCTGATCATCGTGCTGGGCATCGCCGGCTCGCAACTGGTGAGCGTGGTGGTTTCGCTGCGTGAGTACCAGCGCGGCGGCTCGGAAATTTTCGCCTCGGTGATGGTCGATCGGGTGGTGTCCTACACCAGCCTGTTCGAGTCGTTGCGCCCGCAGGATCGGGAAAACATCGCCATGGCCGTGTCGCGACCGCCGTTTCTCGTGGAAGCCGTGGCGGAACGCAGCGAGCCGCTGCCGCTGCCGGCCGAACGCGAAGCGGATGCCGCCCAATTGCGTGCCGATCTGCAGCGCCGGCTGGGGCGCGGCGTTGAAGTGCTGGTGGGCGGGCTCAGCGGGCCGGTCGCGGCCGAAATGATGGCCAAAAGCGACCGGCACTTTTTCCGCCGCGACCGACCCGGCGGGCGGGGCCCGGATAACCATCCGCCACCCGGCGCCGGCAAGCCGGATCACGACGACGGCATGCTGGCGGAAGTGGCCCGCAATGTCGGCCGCATGCTGCAACTCTCGCCGCGGAGCGACTTTGAATCGCGCATGCGCCAGTCGATGCGTACCGAGGCGGGCTCTGCGCCGCTGGTGCAAGTGCGCCTCACCGACGGCAGCTGGTTGCGCTTTCATTCGCTGGCACCGAACCGTGTCTTCTCCATTTCACCCATGCTGATCTTCAACTGGTGCCTGCTGCTGCTGGCGGCACTGCTGGTGTCGGTGGTGGCCGCACAGATGGTGATCAAGCCGCTGCGCCGGCTGTCGGAGGCGGCAGACAGCTTCTCGCGCAACATGGAAGCCCGGCCGCTGCCCGACAGCGGACCAACGGAGGTTCGCGCCGCAGCACAGGCCTTCAACCGCATGCACGACCGGCTCGCCACCTACCTCAACAGCCGCAAACGCATGCTGATGGCGATGTCGCACGATTTGAAAACACCGCTGACGCGGCTGCGGTTGCGCAGCGAGCTGCTGGAAGAAGGTGAAGTCGCCGAACGGATCAAGGGCGATCTTGCCGAGATGGAAGCACTGGTCATGTCGACACTGGAGTACCTGCGCGGCAGTGAGAACAGTGAGCCGATCGCGGAAATTGATGCCCACGCGCTGGTGGCAGCCATCTGCGAAGATCACCCGGTGTGGATGCACAAGGTGACGGTGGCGCCGGCCGGGCCTGTAGTGGTCCGGGCGCGGCCCTCGCTGCTGCGGCGCGCACTCAGCAACCTGATCGACAACGCCGTCCGCTACGGGGACACGGCATCGGTTTCGTTTGCCGCGTCACCGGCCGGGCACCACCTGATCCGCATCAGCGATCAGGGGCCGGGAATTCCCGAGCAGCATCTGGAGGACGTGATGAAACCGTTCTTTCGGCTGGAAGACTCGCGCAATCGCGCCACCGGCGGCACCGGTCTCGGGCTTGCCATCGCCCGCGAAATCATTGAGTCCTGCGGCGGTCGCATCACACTTTCCAATCGTGGTGACGGTCTGGACGCCGACGTGGAGTTCCCAAGGCCTGAGTGAAGTGGCAGCACCGGCCATGAGGTTCAAAACCTAGCACTGGCGCGCCTCGCAGGCCAAAAATGGCTGGAAAGCCGCGCCAGTGCTTGAGTTTGCCCAATAACTGATCGCCACGTGCATGCAAAACGCCCTTCACGGTAAGCGGGAAGGGCGTGGCATGTTGCGACCGTTTGATGCGATCGCGTCTGATACTGATCAGGAGTCGGTGACCAACCGGGTATCGGCAGCGGTGCCAGTCCCGAACAGGAACAGGGTGTACACCTTGCCGGTTTCCAGCGTCAGAGTGTCGGTGGTGGCCACCACCACATTCGCGTTGGAGGTATTGAAGGCAAACGTGTACGTGCCGGCGTCCAGGTCCTGATATGGCGAGGCGCCCAGATAGGCAAGGTTGCCGACCGACTTGGTGAAGTTGGACAAAACGTCCACCGCTGCATTGTCGATATTCAGGTTCACAAACCGCACCCGCGCCTTGCCGGTTCCGGGCAGCAGGTTGTTGTCGTCCAGTTTCGCGATGTCGATGGCCGTAAAGCGGTTGACGGCGACGATGGTGTAGTCGGCGCCACCGGCCAGGTTGAACACCTTGCTGGCAACCGAGCTGCTGGTGACGCCGAATGCCTGAAGGTCGAGTTGGCGCGAGCCGGAAGTCGACGTGACATAGCCCGAATTGGATTTGTACGGCACGTTGGAGAAGACCGTGACGCCACCGTTCAGGAAGGCGAGCAGCGGGCTGTCGGGTGAGGCGTGCACGGCGCGGATGCGCGAACGCAGGTTTGACAACTGCACCACCGTGCCGGTGTCACCGTAGGTCAGCACAGCCACGTTGGCCAGGCGCGAACTGGTGCCCGGTGCTACGGCCAGCGTGATGGACGTGCCGGCGGCGAAACTCTGGGCGGCGGACTCGAACACGATTTCCTTGGTGCCGGCCAAGGTCAGCACCAACTGGTAACTGCCGGCCGCTACCTCCGTGTATGCGGTCAGGGCCCCGGTGCCGATGGACGAATAGGTGGCCGAGGTATTGGGCACGCTTCCCGATTGCGCGACGAAATACACGTCCAGGCTGCCGAGGCTGGAGAAGTTGTCAGCGCGAAACCGGAAGTTCGACGACGACGATGGTCCTTGCGTATCTTCCTGCAAGGTGGCCAGACCCAGCCCGCTGCGGCGGCCCGCGATGACCATGGTGTAGCGCGCGCCGCCGGTGAAACTGAGCGCCTGGCTGGCAAGCAGGCTGCCATCGACGGCCGAGCGGATCTCGTAACTGGTGCTGGCGGCGGCAAAGCTGGTGTAAGCCGTCGATGCATCCTGGGCAATGCCGGCGATGACGGTGGCACCGTCCTTCACCTTGATCGACAGGGCTTCGGTATCCGGTGAGAGGTGGATGACGCGGATCTGGGCGCTGTCCTGCTTCTGCTCGGTGGCCTTGCAACCAACGAGCAGGACGGCAAACAGGGCGAGGAAGGCGCAGGCGACAAATCGGGTCGGGGCGGACCGCAGAGTTACGGACAAACGGCTTGGAAGGCGGGTCATGGGCGTGGTGTCTGTGGAAAACACCCATGTAATCGCACGCCGGTAATCGTACTGTTGCCGGCACCGCGCCTGTTGTAACGTCAGGTAACCGTTCCGCGAAACCTCAACATTCGGTTACATGGCAGGTTGTCGCGTCGTTAGTTTCTCAGCGTTCAGGGTGCCGGCTTCCACTGGTCCCAGGCGGTAGCGGCAATGCGCTCTCCCCAGAGTTCGAGCTGAACCGGTTCCCCGCGATATGCCCGTTGGGCGGCGGCGCCGCGCACATACCCCATGCCCAGGCAGGCGCCGGCTGCCGGACTCCAGCCGGCGGAGGTCAGTTCACCGGCAATCTCGCCGTCAATAACAATGCCCTCGCCACCCCACACATAAACGGCCGGGTCATCCAGCTTCAGCGTGACCAGCTTTTTGCGTAGCGGCGCACCGCGCGCAGCCAGCAGTGCGGGCTTGCCGAGAAAATCGGCAGGCTTGTCGAGCTTGACCGCATACGTCAGCCCGGCTTCGAACGGCGACTCATCCGGCCCCAATTCCGCGCCCCACGCGCGCCGGCCCGCTTCGATGCGCAATGCGTCGAGGGCGTAGTAGCCCGCATTCATAAGGCCGAAGGACTTGCCGGCCTCCGTCAGGGCTAGGTAGACGTGGCGCGTCATTTCCACCGGCACGTACAGCTCGAATCCCGGCCCTCCCACGTAGCTCATTCGCGCCGCCCGCACGCGGGCAAGTCCCAGGTCGATCTCGCGGGTCCAGGAGAACTTGAGCGAATCGGCCGACAAGTCATCCGGGCTGAGAGTCGCCAGCAGCGCGCGTGCATTCGGTCCCATCACCGACAGCACGCACAGCTGCGGCGTGATGTCGGTGAGGAAGGCGTGTTCGTGTCCGCCGATGTGCCGCCCGATCCAATCCATGTCGCGCACGGTCTGGGCCGAGCCGGTGATGATCAGGAAGCGGTCGGCGGCGAGGCGGATCACGGTGAGATCGGACTCAAAGCCGCCGCGCTCGTTGAGCATGGCCGTGTAGACCATCTTGTCCACCGGCACATCGATCTCATTGGTACACAGGCGCTGCAACACGGCCAGCGCATCGCGCCCTTGCAACAGGAGTTTGGAAAACGAGGTCTGGTCGTAAATGGCTACCGTTTCGCGCGTGGCGCGCTGCTCGGCGATCATCCAGTCCAGCCATTGCGGTTTGCCCAATCCGTATTCAGCGGGTGGCAGACCTGCCGGCCGGAAGTCATTTGCGCGCACCCAGCCGTACTTGCTGCCGAAAACCGCGCCCTGGCCGGCCAGCAGGTCGTAGAGCGGCGAGGTGCGCAGCGGACGCACGGTTTCCAGTTCCTGCCGCGGCCAGCGCATGGCGTAATGCAGCCCCAGTGTTTCGGCG
>CAYSKY010000290.1:0-4977 GCA_964431425.1 uncultured Burkholderiales bacterium | reverse complement strand
TCGATGATTGAGGTGATGGCCTTGGATTATGCGGAGCGAAACGGCACACCACCGGCAAGCAAACCCAGCTTAACGAAGAAGGGCAAGTAATTCATGACCCTGAGCCTGGATTCAAACTGACGTGCGCCTAATCAAAAATAGCGGCAATGACCGCGTGATTGATGAGCTTCGCCAATGTTTCAAGGCGGATGCTGCAGCGGATATTGCGACGCCCGTATTTTCGCTGTTTGCGTTTGCGGAATTGCGCGAGGCGCTTGCCACGCTTAAACGAGCACGAATTGCCTTGCCGTCCAAAAGTGCAGGCGAGCTGTCCCTGTTGGGCGGCGAGTCGGATCGACCGTTCAGGAACGGGCTTCAAACACGCTGGCTCGCAAAAACATGCGCTGACTGGATAAACAAGAAGGCGGAAGTTCGCGCCGCCGCAGGGCAAATGCCGCAAGCAGCTTTTGTTGCTAGGAACGCTGATGCTGTCCCGCAGCGCGTGCTGTCAGGTGCTTGCGCATTCACGACCGAAGGGCTGGGCATTACGCCTGGCAACCAATTTGGCCTGATCCAGGTTGCCGAAAACGCCGACGAATGCGCAATGCTCGCGGAATGGTTCGACGCGCTATGGGCCAGCTTACCAACCGCGAATGACGACAAGGCAGCATTGATTGCGCAGTTGGGCGAATTGAGCGGCCATCGCGAAGCCTCTCTGAGTTACTTCCTGACGCTTTACCACCTGTTCAAGGATTTGGGCGACGAACTGGACGAGGAGCGCATCGTCAAATCTGCCACCGGCATACGGAATACGACAGTCTGGAAAAAGCTCTACAAATTTCAGCGAGACGGCGTGGTCGGTGCTATCGACAAGCTGGAGCGCCTCGGCGGTTGCATCATTGCCGACAGCGTTGGCCTTGGTAAGACCTTCGAAGCGCTTGCCATCATCAAGTATTACGAGCTTCGCAATGACCGTGTGCTAGTGCTGGTACCCAAGCGTCTGCGGGACAACTGGACGCTTTACAAGGCGAACGACCGCCGCAATGCGCTTGCGGGAGACCGTTTTAACTACGATGTCCTCAACCATACAGACTTGTCTCGGGATGGCGGCACCTCTGGCGACATTGACCTTAACCACGTCAATTGGGGCAATTACGACCTGGTCGTCATTGACGAGTCGCACAATTTTCGCAACAAGGCTACGCACAAGGATCGTGAGACGCGTTACGACCGCCTGATGCGAAAAATCATTCAGGAAGGCGTTAAAACGCGGGTACTCATGCTCTCGGCAACGCCGGTCAACAATCGGTTGGCCGACCTCCGCAACCAGATTGCTTTTGTGACTGAAGGCGAGGACACCGCGCTTGCGACACACGGTATCCCCAGCATTGAATCTACAGTGCGCAAGGCACAATTGCAGTTCAACCGCTGGTTGAACTTGGAAGAAGCGGATCGCAAATCCGCTCGCCTCATGGACATGCTCGGCTTCGATTATTTCAAGCTGCTCGACCTGCTCACCATCGCGCGCTCGCGCAAGCACATCGAGAAATATTACGGCACCGCCGAGACGGGTGCTTTCCCCGACCGCCTCAAGCCCATCAACATCAAAGCAGACGTTGATATCGCCGGTCAGTTTCGCGCGATTCGCGAAATCAACAACGAAATTCGCCGCCTCAATCTCAGTGCTTACGCGCCTCTGCGCTATGTGCTGCCGCACAAACAAGCCGCATACGACGCCAAGTACAGCACACAGATTAGAGGCGGAGAGAGCTTTTTCAGGCAGGTCGACCGAGAGGAAAGCTTGGTCCACCTGCTACGCGTCAATATCTTGAAGCGAATGGAAAGTTCCGTCACGTCGTTTGCCCTGACACTGAAGCGGCAACTCCGGGACGTTGACGGCTTACTCGCGCTAATCGATTCGCATGAGGAATCGATTGAGGAATTGTCCATTGAGGAAATCGAAATGGACGACCCGGCTTTTGAGGCGCTGTTAGTGGGGCGCAAGGTCAAGGTGCTGTTGCAGGATGTAGATCGGATTCGTTGGCGCCAGGACTTGTTGGAGGACCATAACCGCCTCGCCACATTGCTTTCCGCCGCCGAGCAAGTGCTGCCAGCACGCGACGCAAAGCTTGAAGCTCTTCGCACCGTGATTGCAAACAAAGCGCGGCAACCTATCAATGCGGGTAACCGCAAGGTGCTCATCTTCACGGCGTTTGCCGATACGGCAGACTATCTGTATCGCGAGCTATCGCGCTGGGCAGCGGACGAGCTTGGTATGCATAGCGCAATCGTTACTGGCACGGGACGCAATAAAACGACTGTGCCGAAACTTCGTACCGACTTGGCCGGCATTCTCACCGCATTTGCCCCAAGGGCGAAGGAACGGCCCGCCGAATTCGCAGACGAAGGCGAGATCGACCTGTTGATTGCCACCGACTGCATTTCCGAGGGCCAGAACCTTCAGGACTGCGACTACCTCGTCAATTACGACATTCATTGGAACCCGGTTCGTATCATCCAGCGGTTCGGGCGCATTGACCGACTCGGTTCTCCTAATGAGCGCATTCAGCTCGTCAATTTCTGGCCCAACATCGAGCTGGAGGAATACATCAATCTGGAGCAGCGTGTCAGCGGTCGAATGGTGTTGCTCGATATTTCTGCAACCGGCGAAGAAAACCTGATCGAGCAGCAGTCAGGCAACCAGATGAATGACCTTGAGTATCGGCGCAAGCAGCTTATGAAGCTGCAGGAGACCGTCATCGACCTTGAGGACTTGTCCAGCGGTGTTTCCATTGCGGACCTGACACTGAATGATTTTCGGATCGACTTGGCAGGATTTCTGCGCGAAAACCCCGGCACGCTTGAACAAGTGCCACTCGGCGCATTTGCGGTAACAACTACGCAGTCGGGAGGCGACAACGACAGTCTGAATATTCCGCCGGGAATAATTTTTTGCTTGCGTGCTGAGTGCGATGCAGCCAAAGCCGCCGCAGAGCTAGGATATCCGCTCAGCCCGCACTATCTCGTGCACGTGAGCGAAAGCGGTGAAGTGCTGTTGCCCTACACACAGGCCAAGCAGGCGCTCGATCGCTTGAAGAAACTTTGCGTCGGCCGGGACTTGCCCGATGCTGGGGCGTGCGCTCGGTTTGATAAGGCAACACGCGACGGGAAGGAAATGAGCGCGGCGCAGGAAATGCTTGCCGCTGCGGTTGCATCCATTGTTGGCAAGAAGGAAGAGCGCGCCGTTGCAAGTTTGTTTTCGCCTGGAGGCACGCACGCGCTGAAGGGCGAGTTTGCGGGCATCAATGATTTTGAAGTCGTAGCATTCTTGGTCCTGCTTTCAGACAAGCCCGAGGCATGACAGCGGTAGCGACCACAGAACATGTTCTGAATTCGCTCGCCATTCCCGCTGGTGCGCGAGTTGACCAGCGCGTCCCGAAAAAGCTATTGGTTGAGCAGGGCGCGCCAACAGCGGGCGATAGGCGCCAGATAAACGACGGCATCGAGTCCCTGCATTGGGTAGCCGCGTTGAAACCGACAACTATCGGCGTCCCGGTTTATCGTGATGACATTCGGGAATACCTGGAGATTTCCGTGCTCGTTGCGACATTGCGCGGCAGCGTGACGAAGAACGCGCGGGCCAGCAGACTAATGGAGCTGATCCACCGGGCCATTCCTTACCCGGTGTTGCTGCTAACCGAGAGTGCCGCCGAATCAGAGACTGGCGCGGGTACGGTGATGTCGCTCGCACACAAGCGCCACGCACAGAATGAAGCGGGTAAGGTCGTCATTGAGGAAATGCAGCGCACCGATGCGCTCGATCTCGGAACACAACAACATTTGGATTTCCTTGGGACGATGCCTATTGCCTCGTTACCGTCTCAAAATCTCTTTGCTCTGTATCAGTCATGGATGGACAGTATCTTGGCATTGCAAGCCGCCGGCATTACTGGCGCATTTGAGCTACCGGCTTCCGTGAATCGATCAACTGATGTGCGGGAGGGGTTGAATAACCATAACCGCATTTCAAGGGAATTGGTGAGCCTGCGTGCTCAGGCTGTAAAAGAAAACCAAATTAGCCGCCGTGTCGAACTGAACTTGATTATCAAGCGCCTTGAGATTGATTTGGCACAGAGCGCCGCGTCACTGAAAACAACGAACATTAAAGGGTAGAACATGCAAAAGCTGACACCTAATTCCGCGAATACGAAATCTGCTGATCTCGTCGCCGAAAATACTCAAATGCTCTTAGCGTTATTTCCAGAGGCTTCAATCGACGGTGGTGTTGATCTAGACGTCATCAAGCAGCTACTCGGGAACGCGGTTTCCGAACGCGAAGAAAAGTACGGGCTGAACTGGCACGGCAAACGCGAAGCTAGACGTTTAGCACTAACGCCATCCAACGGGACCTTGCGCCCATGCCGTGAAGAGAGTGTCGATTGGGATACGACGCAAAATCTAATGATAGAGGGCGACAATCTTGAGGTGTTGAAACTCCTCCAGAGGAGCAGCGTTGGGAAAGTCAAATTGATATACATCGATCCTCCCTACAACACGGGAAATGACTTCGTTTATCCCGATGACTTCAAAGATAGCGTCAAGAATTACCTTGAATTAACTGGGCAGGTTGCTGGTGGAAATAAAATGACGGCGAATACCGACTCGTCCGGAAGATTTCACACCGCATGGTTAAGCATGCTCTATCCCCGGCTCAAGCTTGCAAGGAATCTTTTGCGGGATGACGGTTTGATAGCAATTAGCGTAGACGATAACGAAATTCATCATCTTAGATGTCTGTGTTCTGAAATCTTTGGAGAGGAAAATTTCCTTGCTCAAATCACAGTCCAAAGTAATCCTCGGGGACGGCAGTCTGATACGTTTTTCGCAACCGTACACGAGTACCTTTTGTTGTTTGCTAAACAAATTGACGAGTGCGTAATAGACGGAGCGACGCTTACCGATGAACAGAAGGCGGACTATGACTTAGTTGACGAGGAT
>CAYSKY010000289.1:0-4978 GCA_964431425.1 uncultured Burkholderiales bacterium | reverse complement strand
AATTCGATCAGCCGTATGAAGCAGCGCGCGTGTCAGGCTCAGCAGATCCTGCACGATCGGTCTGTCTTTAAGCGGATCAATGTCGACCGCCTGGTAAACAATGCCGGCGGATTTCAAGGCCGGCACAATTTCAACCAGGTGTGAACGATTCCTTACCAGAATGGCAATCTCGGCGTTGTTATCCTGCTCACGTGTCCGTTGAATGATCTCGATCACCCGGCGCGCTTCGCCGCCACTTTCAGGATCGCCCTCTGGCAGCTGGTCAAGCGCGTTATCGCGCACGACAAAGGTTGGGTGCCACAAAACTTCGCCGGCGGCGACACCCGGCGACGCTGGGTGGTGCGCACGACTCGCTGCATATGGAACACGGCCGGAAGCAGCGTCTGCGTCCGCGGGCATCAGGCGCGAAAATGTCGTGTTGACCCAATCGACAATGGCAGGGTCCGACCGAAAATTCACGCACAGCCCCAGCACCGACAGCCTCGCACCCCCGATGCCGCGCAGCATGGCTTCCGCGAACAGTGCGACCTCAGCCTCACGGAAGCGGTAGATGGATTGCATGGGGTCGCCGACCGCAAGTAGCGTGTTGCCATCGCCGTCAGCCCAACCGCGGGTTAGTTTCGCCAATAACTCGAACTGCGCAAAAGAGGTGTCCTGAAACTCATCCACCAGCAGATGACGAATTCGATAATCCAGCGCCAGCGCCAGATCGCTCGGTGCCTCATCCGGCCCCAACGCACGAACGGCCGACTGCGAAATCTCTGTGAAATCGCATTGCCCCTGCGAACCAAACACCGTCCAAAGCAGCGCCGTTGCGCGCGGCAGCAGTCTGACGATGGCACCCAGCACCTCCCATTGCTGTTCGCTGTAGTTTGCCGGCGGAAGTTCGCGAAGACGCGCCAGGGCAGAGGCAAGTGCATCGCCGCCTGCTTGGGTAGCCAGGCGTTCCAGCAATGCACCCATACGATCTTTCGCGGCGGCGAATTCCGCCTTCTGTTCCTTGCCTTCACCGACAGGAAAGCCAACATTCTTGTTCAAGCCGCCGCGCTTTCGCCAAGTGCCTGCCTGTGTGAGCAGAAAATCGCCAAGGGCCAGCCACCCCGGCATCGCCGCTTCGTCCGTACGCGGCCATGAATCAAGATCATCTAAAGGCAAAGCACCACCAGCGCGGACCTGCGGGCACTTTGGCCCCGCGAACCGCGCCAGTTCAAGAACTTCGTCCCGCTCAGCCGCCGGGAACAGCGCCGCCGCACGGGCCACGGCACCGTGTCGCACGCGTTTGAGCGTGGCCTCCAAGCTCTCGCGCTCGTGCATTTGCGGCAGGCAGCGCAGCCAGTGATCACGCGAGCGTAGCATCTGTGCCACCAGATTCCGCGCAATGTTGAGGTCGTTGTCGAGGTGAAAAAGCAACGTCGCAAGATCGGCGCTCACCGGACCGTCACCGTCGATCTCGGCCAACAGGGCCCGCGCCGCCTCGTCATACAAATGCGAGGCATCGTCAATGCTTTCAGGCTGTGCACCGAAGCGGGCGGCCAACGGCATTTGCCGGGTCAGGGAGGCGTTGAGGGCATCGATCGTCTGGATGCGCAGTCGTGATGGGTTTGCGGCAAGTTGCCACCCGCGCAACCGGTCACGGGCCAGCGCGGCCAGAGCAAGACTGCGGGTGACGTCATCCTCTTCAACGCCGAGTTCGGCATTTGCAAACGCTCGCAGTACTCGCTCCCGCATTTCAGCGGCCGCTTTGCGCGTAAAGGTAATCGCCACGATCTCCTCGGGTTCGTCCACGCACGCCAGCAGACCGAGGTAACGCTGGATCAGCAACCTGGTTTTGCCGGATCCCGCCGGTGCGCGAACGATAAATGACCTCCCGACATCCAGAGCCTGTTCGCGGACCAGCCCGTCTTCAACGCTCGCGACGGATGGAACAACGTCAATCATCGGGTTCCACCTCTTCCGTGGCAGCCGCCGGGGTGGACTGTGTGCCGGTTTCGGCAATGCGGCAAACAGCCTGCAGATCACAACGGGCGCAGGTTGTCGTACCGTACTTGGGATCCACTTGCGCCGACCCGTCCACGAACTCGTTCACCAAACCGGCCAGCGACACCTCCCATTGCGCGGTCAACACATCCCAGGACGTGTAACCCTGGTTGCGCAACCGTGTGCGCGCTTCAATCGGGACGACATCCGGCAATATGCCCTCGACCGCCGACACACCTTCAAATCCGAAGTCCCTGCTGCGGATGCCACGCCGGACACGTGCATAGGCCAGCGCGGCAACCGGGTCATCCCAGGTCAGAAAGTACAAAGGCAGCTGCGGATCATCCGGACGCGCGCCCAACCAACCGGACAATGCCGCCGAACCGGTCTTGTAGTCAATCAGTGCGTGCGTTCCGTCTGCGAGCCGATCGATGCGATCAAGGCGCAGGTCCAACCGGACCCCTGAAAAATCAACGCGCCTTGGCGCCTCGCTTTGCACAACGTCAAATGCGCCGCGCTCCCTTTCGTATTCCAGCCATAACAGCGCCAGGCGGGCCAGCCGCGTTCTTTCCGCATCGGCGAACCGGCCTGAAAGCGCAGCCGCCCCGGCGGCGCGCGCCTCCCCGACTGCCCTCTCCGCCGCAGCAAGCGTCATTTCCGACAACGCATCCGCACCAAGCGCAGCCAGCCCAGTCGAACCCTTGATTTCCCGCCATAAGAGGAACAAGACACGATGCAAGAGGTTCCCGCGCTCTGCCGCATCCAGGCCTTCCGTCGGCACCTCCAGCGGGGGGGCACCGATCCGGTGCCGTACCACTGCGCGAAACGGGCATGCCGCCTGGTCGGCGAGCAAGCGCGCGCCACCGCGCACCCGCGTGCCGGGCGGAAGCCGACCGAGCACCGGCTCCGAGATCTCTTCCAATCCTGCTTCAGTGCGCATGGCCCGGGCCAGCGGAACCTGCTGGGCAACCATTTCAGCGGCGTCGGATACTTCCCTCACCAGCGCGACAGCAAGCCTGCTGGCGCGGCGCGCCTGCTCGCCCCTGCCGTCACCTTCGCGCAGGGCATGGCTGAATATGACCTCCGGCGCGCTGCCGACCCAGCTGTGGGTGATACGCTGATCCAACGCCAGAGAAGCGGCTGCCGAACCGTCAGGCACCCCTGCTGCCCGCTGCAGGCCAGCAGGAATGAACGGGGTCGGTTTTGCAGGCTGCGGCCAGGTGTCATCCGAGAGCCCGCAGACCCAGATTGCATCAAAATATTGACCTCCGGATTCGAGGACACCCAGCACCTGTATGGGTGCGCCACCTTCGGTCACATCCTCGGCCTGAAACACGGTGTCTGTAACGATTCGACGCAGTTGCAGCAGCGCTTCATCCGCGCGCATCTTCGCCTGCACGCCCTGCAAGCCGGCTAGTCCCTCCAGCGATTCGCGAAACTTCGCAAATACCTGGTGCTGCAGCGAATCCAGGGGGGCCTCCCCAGGGAAGCCCCACTGCGAAAGCGTGCTGCCGAACAGGCGGCTCCAATCGGGCGGAGTCTGTCGTCGCGGGAATGCGTCGCCACGGTCCGCAATGATTGTCATCCACTCCGGCGTCGCCCGCGCCGCTTTTTCCACGGCAGGCACCCTTTGCAGAAGCTGCCGCAGCGCCTGCAATGTCAACCGGCCCGGAGCGTACTTGCGAAGCACTGCATCCAGACCGGCCCTTGCGGTCATTTCGCGTGCGCCACCGCGCGTGAACGGCGATCGCAGGAGACCGCTCAATTGCGTGAACGGCACCTGCCGCCCAAGGGAAAGCTCGATGATTTCCATTGCATCCGACACCAGCCCAAATTCGCCAAGCGGCTGCCCCAGCGAAATGTTAAACAGGCCGCCCGCATTCGCAGCGGTGTCGAATCGACCCACCCTTTCGCCGGGCCGCAGCACATCGTTCAGTGCGCGGGCAAAGCGGCCTCGCTTGCGCCGCAGGTCGGGCACCACGATCGCGATGCGCGACCCGGCGGCCCCCTCGATTCTCCGGCGGGCCCAGGCGGCACAGGCCAGAATCTCCTCATCATCAGTTTGGAACACAAGGCGATGCTTGTGGGGAGGGACGGGGGCGGGGGCGTCGGTGTTGACGCCCAGGGCGGCCATGACTTCGGCGGCCACACCGGTTTCGGCGAGTTTTCGCAATACGCGCGCCTGTTGCGGAGTCACGATGTCGAAGCCCGCCACCAGCAGCCGCGACGGTACGCCGGCCTGCCCCGGCACCAGGGATTGCGTCCAGACTTCCGCCAGGCGCGCCATATCAACATAACCCTCCTCACGGCAAACCCGGACGAATTGATTCACCCAATCAAGGAACAGTCCAACATCTTCCGAAACCGGCATGGATCGCATCGCGGGTAACAGTTGCCATGCGCAAACAGTCGTCCAGGCTTCCATGGCCTGCCGCGCGGTCTGCCCGGGGTTGAGCATGGCCGCCCCTGGTGAATTGCGAATGATCCGTTCCCAAACCAGTTGGGCTTGCAGAGGCGAAAGCAGAGTCGGTGCATTCGGGGCATCGACAGATCCGCGCCACACCCGCTCGATGAATGTCGACCAGGGAAGTATGTCCGGTGATGGCCATGCGCCCAGGCCGGCGTCCCGCTGAGCGTTGTCGAAACGCGCCTTGTAGTAACCCGCCAGACGCCGGTTCGGCGTGACCAGAACCGTGCCTTCCGAGGTCAGCAGATTGTGCAGCACCCGCGCCTCGATGGGCTCGGGGCTCTCGAAGTGCCGCTGCGGTACGTTCATTATCAATGGAGTACCGCGGTGAAACCCGTGACGGGCTATTTCTCCAGCAGGTGCGCCTTGTCCTTCACTTTCGCCCACTCGTCCGCATCCACGGGCGCATCCTTGCGCGCAACGATCGGCTTCCAGCCGCGGGCGAGTTCGGCGTTGATCTTGATGTACTGGCGCTGGTTGTCCGGCACATCATCTTCGGCAAAGATGGCCTCCACCGGGCACTCGGCTACGCAC
>CAYSKY010000288.1:0-4983 GCA_964431425.1 uncultured Burkholderiales bacterium | reverse complement strand
ATGAATTCATGCCCGGCCCGTCCTTCGAGTCGGATGAGGCGCTGGCCGTGGCCGCGGGAAACATCGGCACCACCATTTTTCACCCCGTGGGCACCTGCAAGATGGGCCCGCGCGAAGACCCGATGGCGGTGGTGGACCACCGGCTTCGCGTGCATGGCGTGGAGCGCCTGCGTGTGGTGGACGCTTCCATCATGCCCACCATCACCTCCGGCAACACCAATTCGCCCACGCTGATGATCGCCGAGCGTGGCAGCCAGATGATCCGCGAAGATCGCCTGTCGCTGTGACCACCACAGCCGCCGGCACTGAAAAAGCCAAACTCAAGAACTGGCGCGGCTCATGGCGGCATTTCGGCCTGGAAGCCGCCCCACTGCTTGAGTTTGGCAGCCTGACCCTGTGAGCCCGGGCACCCGCCGCACCGATGCCCTGCTGGCGTGGTATTTCGTTTCCGTCTGGGGAACGGGGTTCATTGCCACCAAGATCGGCATCCAGTACGCCGCGCCATTCACCTTCCTGACGCTGCGTTATGCCTTTGGGCTGCTGTGCCTGATTCCGCTGGTGTTGTGGGTCAAGCCGGCATGGCCCTCCGGCTCACGCGCGTGGTTCCACATTGTCGTCGCAGGGCTGCTGATGCACGCCATTCACCTCTCCGGCAGCCATTACACCCAGTATCTGGGCATGTCGGCGGGGATTACAGCGGTCATTCTGGCGCTGCAACCGCTGGCCACCGCACTCATCGCCATTCCGTGGTTCGGCGAGCGGCCTTCACCGCGCCAGTGGGCCGGCATTGCGCTGGGCTTTGCCGGCGTGGCGCTGATCGTCTGGCACAAGATCGACATTCGCGCCGTCACACCCGGCAGCCTCTTGGCGGTGATGATCGGCCTGGCATCGCTGACCGTCGGCACGTTGTACCAGCGCCGCTATTGCGCGACGGTGGACCTGCGCAGCGGCGCGCTCATCCAGTTCGCGGTGTCGCTGGTGGTGCTGGCGCCGCTGAGTGTCGCGGTGGAAGGCGCACAGGTGACATGGAGTTGGCCGTTACTGGGCTCGATCGCGTTCCTGGTCATCGGTGCCTCCATCCTGGGTGTTAACGCACTGCACACCCTCATGCGACATGGCGAGGCTGCCCGGGTGACGAGCATGATGTACCTGCCCACCATTTTTGCCGTGGCCATGGAGTTTCTGGTGTTTGATGTCGTGCCGACGCCGGTTTCGCTCATCGGCATCGCCGTGACAGCCGTCGGCGTGGCGCTGGCCATGCGTGCCAACCGGCCGGCGGTGGGACAATGACGCGCCGATAATGCCTGTCCAACGGAAACCACGCCTTGCCTGACAGTTCACCGCGATCGCCGATCCGCCCGCTGCCGCTGATCATCATCCTGATGGTGCTGACCCATGTCGCCTTCAACGGCGGCCGGGTGACGGTCACCTTGTATGCCATCAATCTCGGGGCGACGCCGCTTACGGTTGGCGTGCTGCTGGCCATGTACGCACTGTTGCCCGCCTTGCTGTCGGTGACTGCTGGCCGCTGGATGGATCGGGTGGGCCTCGAAAAGCCGCTGCTGCTGGGTTCGGTATTCGTCGGCCTGGGCATGCTGGTGCCGTTTGTGTTCCCCAGCATCTGGGCGCTGTACATCACCAGCATCGTGGTCGGTGTCTCGTTCATGCTGATCAACGTGGCGGCGTACCACGCGGTCGGTGAGCTTTCCACCGCCGAAGACCGCGCCGTCAATTTCAGCTACGTGTCGCTGGGCTTTTCCACTTCATCGTTCATCGCACCCGTGCTCTCGGGCGTGGGCATCGACAACTTCGGGCATCGCGCCACCTTCCTGCTGCTGGCGCTGTTCACGGTATTGCCGGTCATGGCGCTGGCCTTCAAGGTCATCCCGTTCCCCAAGCCGCAACCGCATGCACACGAGGCGGGCCACGGCGACGTGTTTGACCTGTTGCGCGATGCCGGCCTGCGGCGCCTGTTTATCACCATGGCCATCCTGACCGTGGCATGGGATGTGTATGCCTTTGCCATCCCGGTGCACGGCAGCCACATCGGCCTGTCAGCCTCGGAAATCGGCATTGTGATGGGCACCTTTGCGGCGGCGACCTTTGCGGTGCGGCTTGCCATCCCGTTCGTGGTTCACCGCATCAAGCCCTGGTCCATGCTAACGGGCGCGTTGCTGGTGGCGGGCCTCAGTTTCGCCGGCCTGTCGTTTGCGCAGAATGTCGGGGTGATGATGGTGCTGGTGTTTTGCCTGGGCATGGGCCTGGGCGCGCCTCAACCGATGGTGCTCACGCTGTTGCATGAATCCGCCCCGCCCGGCCGCGCCGGTGAGGCGCTGGGGCTGCGCACGACCCTCATCAACGGCAGCCAGACGGTGATGCCGCTGATATTTGGCGCAGTGGGTGCGGCGCTCGGCATGCTGCCGCTGTTCTGGACGGTGGGCGCGGCGCTCCTGGGGGGCAGCCTGTTTGCCCGGCGCATCGGGCAGCTGCCAAAAGAGGCGGAGCCCCCGAAACACTGAAAGTCGATCACCTGGCAGCAAACTTTTTAGACAAATCACGGACTAAATCCGGAGCGGTGTACTGGGGGCTGTTCATGGCCCGAAGCCATTGAAATTGCAGGGGCTGCCCCCACCTGCCGCTTGCGACGGGCACCGCCGCCAGCCGTCGGGGTTAGAATCCGGCGCAAACCCTGCCCTTGGGGCAGTTCCACACGGAGATTGAAGCAATGAAACGTATTTTCCTGTTCATCCTGACCAACCTTGCGGTCATGCTGGTACTGGGCGTCGTCACCAGCCTGCTGGGCGTCAACCGGTTCCTCACGCAAAGCGGCCTCAACATCGGCATGCTGCTGGCGTTCTCGGCCGTGGTTGGTTTCACCGGTGCCATCTTCTCGCTGCTGATCTCCAAGCCCATGGCGAAATGGAGCACGGGTGCGCAGGTGATTGAAAACCCGTCATCCGAAACCGAGCGCTGGCTGGTCGAAACCGTGCGCCGCCTCGCCACCAAGAGCGGCATCGGCATGCCCGAAGTCGCCATTTACGAGGGCGAAGCCAATGCCTTTGCGACCGGCGCCTTCAAGAATTCGGCACTGGTGGCGGTCTCCACGGGGCTGCTGCAATCCATGAGCCGCGAGGAAGTGGAGGCCGTGCTGGCCCATGAAGTGGCGCACATCGTCAACGGCGACATGGTCACACTGACCCTCATCCAGGGCGTGGTCAACACCTTTGTGGTGTTCCTGTCGAAGGTGGTGGGCTACTTCGTCGACCGCGTGGTACTGAAGAATGATCGGGATGGACCGGGGATCGGCTACGTCGTAACCGACCTCATCTGCCAATTGGTCTTTGGTTTCCTCGCATCGTTCATCGTGGCGTGGTTCTCCCGACAACGTGAGTTTCGTGCCGACGCTGGCGCCGCGTCTTTGCTGGGAACCCCCCAGCCCATGATCAAAGCCTTGGCGCGCCTCGGCGGACTCGAACCCGGCGAATTGCCAAAGAGTATGGCTGCATCAGGCATTTCCGATGTGCCGTCGGTAATGGCGCTGCGTGCAACCCACCCGCCGATCGAAGAGCGGATCGCTGCCCTGCAAGGCAAGCGAGGCTGACCGGTTGTTTCCCCGAAAAAAAAGCCCCGATCGCAGGATCGGGGCTTTTTGTTTTTTCTTGAAGCCTATTCGGACGGTTTCTTGAAGACCGACTTGATGGATCCGAACAAGCCGCTCTTTTTCTCGGGCTCCGGAGCCGGTTCCGGCGCCACGGCGTACTGCGGCACCTTCAGATTCGGCCGCTGGTACTGGCCGGTGGCGCTCAGGTTCACGGCCGGGCGCCGGTTGTAGTTTTTGAAGTTGGAGTCCTTGCCGATGAACATGCGCGCCAGGTCTTCCAGCGCCTGGTCGTTCACCGAATCCGGTTCGAGCGTGTATACCGTCGGACCAAAATCCTCGATGTTCTTGAGCTTGAAACGGATGGCGCCGTTGTCGTAGTCGCCTATGATGTCCGCGCCGCACAAGATTTCGCAGTTGATCTTGAATACTTCGGTGACCACCACACGCCGGTCGTTGCGGAACACTTCCGAAGTAAACCGCATGTTGTTCTGCCACAACAGGTCGCGGAATCGCTCAATCTGCTCAGCATCACGCTTGACGGTGAGCTGATCCGGCTTGCTGCGACGAAAGGTGATGCTCAGATTCTCGTAATGCTCGGTATTGTTGCGCTGCGAAGTCCGGAACTCCACCCGGTACTCGCTCTGCACGAGCCCGTCGATCACGCCGACCGATTGCAACTCGTAGGTGCGCGGACAGGCCGGCTTGACCACGTTCAACTGCTTGAACAGTTCGTTCATGTAATTGAAGGTCTTGCGCAGCGCGCGGTCAACCGCCGCCGCATTGGCCTTGATTGTCTGCGTACGCTCGGCCTCCTGATTCTTGAGGGTATCGGCCTCTTTTTTAAGGTCGTCGAGCAGTCCCATGAATTCTCCGGTGTAGTACTAGTGCACGTTGTAGCATTCGGTTGCGCAGAACACCGCGCCGCGAAGCGTCACCGGAAAGGCCCGGAAAAATCGACGCTGTTGCGATTACTCTTTTTAAGTCAATATTTTAACGCAGTCAATTGATGGTGTCAGCACGCTTAGGAGTTTGTACGCCATGAATGCCATTCTCGCACTTGATCAGGGTACAACCAGTTCCCGCGCACTGGTCTTTGATCGCGATGCCAACCTGCTGGCGGTGGCCCAGCGCGAATTCACCCAGCACTTCCCGCAGCCCGGATGGGTCGAACACGACGCGGGCGAAATCTGGCGCTCGCAAATCAGCGTGGCCGCCGAGGCGCTGGCGCGTGCCACCGCGGCGGGCGCGTCCATTGCGGCCATCGGCATCACCAACCAGCGTGAGACTACGCTCATCTGGGATCGCGCGACCGGAGAACCGCTCGCACCCGCCATCGTCTGGCAGGACCGCCGCACGGCGGAAACCTGTGACCAACTCAAAGC
>CAYSKY010000287.1:0-4989 GCA_964431425.1 uncultured Burkholderiales bacterium | reverse complement strand
ATGCATCACCGGTTTGGCCGGATGATCGATGGTGTTGGGGTCGGTTTTCCAGGTGCCGTCGAACGGCGTCTGTGCGCTGCAAACCACCGGTGACAAGGCAATGCCAGCTGCCACAGCGAAAAGCAATTTCTTCATGGTGCCCTCCCAGATGCGAGTCGGATGGGTGGCGCGACGATGACTGACCCGTCGCGCCTGCCGCCGGTCCCAGGCGGGGATCGGTGAAAGGCAGGTTAGCGCAATCGATCCGGCGGCAAGCGCCTATTCGGGCTTTGTCTGATGTCGCTCAAATCCGGCAACGGGGCGATGGCGCCGGGAAAGGTTGTCGCGTTTTCTTACAACCGGCCGGTTCCCATCCCCGGGGCTTGCTGCAACTATCTGATAAATATATGAAAGTTGGTTTGGCACGGCGATTGCTTACCTTCCTGCAGAATAATCCAACATTTCCAATCGAGGCATTCCATGAACTTCAAGCAACTCGCCGCAACCTCCCTGTTTGCTGTCGGCGTATTCGCCGCCGGTGCCGCCAGCGCCGTGCCGATCACCGGGCTCGTGAACACCGGTGCAGGCAAGACCGCCGGCCAGACTGATACCAACTACGGCCTGTCGGGCACGGGTACCGGCATCTCCGGCCCCAATGGTTATGTTTCCTCCGGGGCCGGCTTTCCATTCGGGCCGTGGATTGCGAATTCCGCCACCTCGTCATGGATCACTCCTGGCGTGAACGCGGCTTCCAGCTACGATCCGTCCACCAACGGTACTTACATCTGGACCCTGGTGTTTGACCTGACCGGCTTTAACGCATCCTCGGCTACCTTTTCGGGTCGCTGGGCCACAGACAACAGCGGCCAGATCCGCCTGAACGGCACTGCGCTGAACAACGCCTCGACCGGCTTCACCTCCTGGGCATCCTTCAGCAGCGCGGGCGGTACTTTCAATTCCGGTGTGAACACTCTGCAGTTCATCGTCACCAATCTGGCACAGAACGGCGGCAACCCGACCGGCCTGCGCGTTGAATTCCAGCAAAGCGACGTGACCGTGCCGGAACCCGCCACCCTGGGCCTGCTGGCCATCGGCCTGATCGGTCTCGGTGCCGCACGCCGCCGCCGCGAGCAGAAGTAATTCGGTTACCGGTTGCACGGCTTCAACAAACCCCGCTTCGGCGGGGTTTGTTTTTTTGGGCGATACCCCGTCGCCGATATCGATGCTGACATTGCGGAGCCAACGCGGGACTCGGCGAGTCAGACTAAACTTCAGACATGAATCCCGAACGTGCACAGATGCTTCGCCAGTTGCTGGCCTCGCAGCCGGTGGCTTCACTGGGCACCCTGCATGAAGGCGAACCCTTTGTGTCCATGGTGCCGTTTGCCTTGCCCCCGGGCAGGAGCGAATTTTTCATCCACGTCAGCCGCCTCGCTACGCACACCGGCGACATGCTGGCCAATCCACGGGTGAGCCTGATGGTGATGGCACCACAATTCGATGCCGCACAAAGCCGGGCGCGTGTGACGGTGCAGGGCGATGCCATTGCGCTGGATCCCGGTTCAGCGGAATACGCGGCTGCGCGGGCCTGCTACCTGGCGCGGTTTCCCGATGCGGCGCACATCTTCGAACTCGGCGATTTCACGCTGTTTTGCATCACGCCGGTCCGGCTGCGCGTGGTCGGCGGTTTTGGCCAGGCCTTCAGCTCGGACGCAGAGGATTTTGCCGGCGCCATGCGCGGCGCCGGCTGAACAGCGGTCAACGATGCACGCTAGAAGCGTTCCCCAGCCGGCAGATAACGCCACTCGCCCGCGGGCATCCGGGCCAGCGAGACGCGGCCGATGCGCAGGCGTTTCATGGCGGTGACCTGCAGTCCGGCGGATTCGCAGAGAAAGGCGATCTGACCGGGCACCGTGCCTTTGAGTGCAAAGCGCAGGCGCGTTTCGGTCTGCTGGCTGACTTTGGCCGGCGGCAGCTGTTTGCCGTTCAGGCTGGTACGGTGGTTGAGTTTCTTCAGCGCCTCGGCGCTGATGTTGGTGGCGAGGTCCACCACATATTCCTGTTCGACCGCGCCGGCATTGTCGACCAGCTTGCGCGTTACCCGCCAGTCCTGGGTGAGCACCACCAGCCCGCTGGCACCGTCCTGCAGCGGCAGCGCGGTGGCGAGTTTGCTGAAGTGGCGCTTCAACGGACGGATGCCGGTGAGGTCACCGGGGGCGTGATTGGCGGGAAGAATGGATGTCGCCACGGCATCGCCCGGCGGTGCGCCGGCCGGCGCGTGATAGAGAAGCGTGATCGGCTCGGGCTCTTGCAGCGAAGCGCCGGGCAGCAGCGCCACTACTTCCTGCGTGACGCGAAACTGCGGTTCTTCCACCACACGGCCATCGACGCTCACCCAGCCGCCTTCGATATAAATCTCGGCTTCGCGGCGCGAGCAGGGCAGCTGTTCGGCAAGGCGCTTGGCGAGGCGGACGGGTTCGGACATGGCGGAAATGGGAAGCAGGGGGTGGGGCATTGTAAGCGCCGCACGGTAACATCGACATCATGACTGCAAAATCACCGCCGCCCGCCGGCCGCCGGCCCGCCCTGGAGGGCGTCACGCTGGAGGCCATCGTCAATTCGCTGGTGGATCAACTGGGTTGGGAGGGCCTCGCACGCGAAATCCCGGTGCGTTGCTTCACCCACGACCCGAGCGTGAAATCGAGCCTCACATTTTTGCGGCGCACGCCCTGGGCCCGCAGCAAGGTGGAAGCGCTGTACTTGCGGCGTCAGCGGACGCCCAAGTAGTCCCTGGCCGCTTCGGCGTGGTGCCGGGTGCCCGTCAACTGGGGAAGGGGTATTTCTTTCGCATCTGCGGCCCGCGATTGCGCGAGCCTTTGCCGGTGGCCGCATCAACGCTGCCGTTGGCCGGGGTGACATTCACCGCCGGCACGACCGGCCCGGCTGCCGCATTGGCCGGCAGGCCATCGACGGGCTTGGCCTCGCGGCTGCTGCGCGGGGCCGGCTCGCCGTCCCGGCGCTCCCGGATCGGCAATGGCGGATCAACCTTACCGTCGTCGATGGGAATGGGTGTCAGGTCCGGCTGGTTTTCCCGCACCGGCATGCGCGGCGGCTCCGGCGGTGGGATGGTGGGTCTGGATTTCATGAGGGGCCTTTGTTGTGCGTGACCGGCCGGCGCGCGGCCGGTGGTGGCGGGCGCGGCACTTCGGTGCACGCGCCTGCGCCAGGTTGGTGTGGCGGTGGTATGGCGGATCAGGCTGCTGCGACCAGCCGTTCGTCGTCGCGCATCTTGCGCACGCGGTCATGATGCTCCTTGACGCCTTCGAACTGCGCCAGCACGAGCGTACGCACATCGGCAGGCAGGTCCTTGTCCAGGGCGCTGGCGTAGGCTTTCAGCGCGTGGTCTTCGGCGCGCTCACATTCCTCCAGCACCGGCAGGTCGTTGTGGCTGGTCAGCGCGGTGCGCAGGTTGAGCCATGCGCGGTGGGCGCCTTCGGCCACGGTGCCCGAGGTTTCGGTTGTGCCACCCAGGTTTTTGACGGCGGCGTCCAGCGTGGCGATGCTGGCGCGGCAGCGCGTGGCGCAGAGGGTGAAGTAGGCCTTGAGTGTCGGGTTTTCCGATTCGGCGGCGCAAGTGGTGAATCCCTTGTCGCCATCGCGCGAGGTTTCGACGAGCGCGTTGAGAATTTCGATGAGGTGCTTGTTTTCCATGTTATCTCCTGGAATGGCGGTGCTGGCCGGCGTCGGGAGGCTTCCCGGCGCCATCACCGGTGTGCATCACCGGTAAATGCGATGCGGTGATGTCTGCATCGCCAGCCGATTCTGTCGCAACCCTGGCGGCAGGTATGTACACCAGCGAACAGAACGTCCATGCGTGTGGCGGCACTATGGTTTGGCTGCGTTCATGCACCTGCAATAACGCACCAACCGTCAACGTCCGCGGACCGGACCAGATCAAGGAAGCCTGTGAAATCACGCGATACCGCCGGCAGCCGCCCGGAGCATGCCCAAGCAGGCAGTGCGCCGCCCGCCGCCGCCATTGAACCCGCAGCGGTGTCGCCGCTGCTGGTGGATGCACTGGACCAGAGTGAACTGGTGAAGGAAAAGGTGGCGCAATGTGTGGTGGACCTCGCCGAAGTCAATGGTGTACTGCAAGACGAGAGCCATGGCCTGCCTGCGCAGCCGGTCATCCGCGAGGCGATGACCCGCAATACCGATGTGGAGGTGCGGGTGCAGGAGTGTGTTGACGACCTCGCTGCCATCAACGACGTGCTGGAAGTTGAAATTGGCGAGCGGCATGCCATCGACCGCGCACTGGCAGCCTCGGAAGTGGCGTTGCAGGAAAGCCGCTGCAAGGCCGACGCCGCATTGCATCGCGCGCTGCATGATCCGCTGACCGGCTTGCCGAATGCCGGCCTGTTCAGCGACCGGCTGGCCCAGTCCATCGCCCAGGCGCGGCGTCGCAAGTCGCGGCTGGCGGTAATGTTCATCGACCTCGATGGTTTCAAGGAGGTTAACGACCAACACGGACACGGCATGGGCGACCATGTCCTCAAAACCATCGCCGGCCGCCTCCTGCTGCTGGTGCGCGGCGGTGACAGCATTGCGCGCCGAAGCGGCGATGAATTCCTGTTTTTGATGCTGGACGTGCACCAAGAGGCAGACGTGGTGCAACTGGCACGGAAGATCATTGACCACATTGCGCTGCCGTGCCGGCATGGCGATACCGTGGTTGGAGTGCGCTCCAGCATCGGCATCGCAATCTATCCGGACCACGGTCTGCTGGCGGCGGACCTGCTCGATCAGGCAGACGCCGCCATGTACGAAGCCAAGCGGCGTGGCGAAGGAGTCGCCATTCACGTCAACCCGGTTGACGTCGGTCCTCACGCCTCCTAGGGAACGCGCCCCGTCGCACGCGGCAAGTCAAACTCCAGCATTGGCGCGGCTTTCCGGGCAAAAATAACCCGGGCGCCGCGCCCATGCTGGAGTTTGGCATTTTTAGGCTGAGGC
>CAYSKY010000286.1:0-5008 GCA_964431425.1 uncultured Burkholderiales bacterium | reverse complement strand
CTGCTGCCAGCCCTCTTCCACCGTCACCGCACGTCCGGTCTTCTTGACCGAGGCGATGATGGTCTCCAGGTCCAGCGGCCAGATGCTTCTGAGATCGATGATCTCGGCATCGATGCCGGTCTCGCGCGCCGCCGCCTCGGCCACCCAGACCATGGTGCCGTAGGTCAACACCGTCAGGTCCGAGCCGGGGCGGAACACCGCCGCCTGGTCCAGCGGCAGGCTGTAATGGCCTTGCGGCACCAGGCCCAGCGGGTGGGCCGACCAGGGCGTCGAGGGCCGGTCATGGTGGCCGTCGAAGGGGCCGTTGTAGAGCCGCTTGGGCTCCAGAAAGATCACCGGGTCATCGCACTCGATGGCCGAAATCAGCAGCCCCTTGGCGTCGTAGGGATTGGACGGCATCACCGTGCGGATGCCGCACACGTGCGTGAACAGCGCCTCCGGGCTCTGGCTGTGGGTCTGCCCGCCGTAGATGCCTCCGCCGCAGGGCATACGGATGGTGATGGGCGCGGTGAAGTCGCCCGCCGAGCGAAAACGCAGGCGTGCCGCTTCGGAAACAATCTGGTCGCTGGCCGGATAAAAGTAATCGGCAAACTGGATTTCCACCACCGGGCGCAGGCCGTAGGCACCCATGCCCACCGCCGTGCCGACGATGCCTCCCTCGGAAATCGGCGAATCGAACACGCGCGATGTGCCGTACTTTTTCTGCAGGCCCTCGGTGCAGCGGAATACGCCGCCGAAGTAGCCCACGTCCTGGCCATAGATCACCACGTTGCTGTCACGCTCGAGCATCACATCCATGGCCGAGCGCAGCGCCTGGATCATCGTCATCTGGGTGGTTTTCAGGTTGGTTCCGTCCATGATCAGGCTCCCAGTTCCTGGCGTTGGCGCTTGAGATGCGCCGGCATGTCCCTGTACACGTCCTCGAACATCGCGTCGGGACTTTGCACATGGCCGTCGGCCAGCGTGCCGAAGCTCTCGGCCTCTTTCTGCGCGGCCGCGACCTCGGCTTCCACCTCCGTTTGAAGCGCCGCGTGTTCGGCCTCGGACCACACGCCCAGCGTCAGCATGTGCTGCTTCATGCGCGCGATCGGGTCACCGAGCGGAAAACGTTGCGCATCGCTGGCCGGCCGGTATTTGCTGGGGTCATCCGAGGTGGAATGCGCCCCGGCGCGGTACGTCACCCATTCGATCAGGGTCGGACCGAAGTTGGAACGCGCCCGCTCCAGCGCCCATTTGGACGCTGCGTACACCGCCAGGAAATCGTTGCCATCCACACGCAGCGAGGCGATGCCCGAGCCCACACCGCGTGCGGCAAACGTGGTGCCCTCGCCGCCGGCAATGGCCTGGAAGGTGGAGATGGCCCACTGGTTGTTCACCACATTGAGGATCACCGGCGCACGGTACACATGTGCAAACGTCAGCGCGGTGTGAAAATCCGACTCGGCCGTCGCGCCGTCGCCGATCCAGCCCGATGCCACCTTGTTGTCACCCTTGATGGCCGAGGCCATGCCCCAGCCCACCGCCTGGATCATCTGCGTGGCGAGGTTGCCGGATATCGAAAAGAAGCCGTGCTTCTTGTACGAGTACATCACCGGCAACTGCCGGCCCTTCAACGGGTCGCGCTGGTTGGAGAACAACTGGCACATCATCTCCACCATCGGCACATCGTCGCGCGCGAGCAGAAGGCCTTGCTGGCGGTAGGTCGGGAAACACATGTCGCCATCGTTCAGTGCCATCGCGTGCGCCGTGGCAATCGCCTCTTCACCCAGGCACTGCATGTAAAACGACATCTTCTTCTGCCGCTGCGCAATCAGCATGCGTGCATCGAAAGCGCGGGTCTTGAGCATCGCCCTGAGGCCCCGCTTCAGAAACTCCGCGTCCACGTCCGGCGCCCACGGCCCCACCGCGCGGCCCTCGTCATCAAGTACTCGGATCAGCGCAAACGCCAAATCGATTGTTTTTGCGGGCACCTCGTTCACCGGTGGCCGTCGTTTCGCGCCAGCGGGTGAAAGGTGCAGATAGCCGAAGTCGGTGTCCTGCCCCGGGCGCGCACTGGGCTCGGGAACGTGCAGGTGCAGCGAACCGGTCGCTGGAATGGTGTTGCTCATCAGTCATCTCCTCGCAGGGTTGTGCCCCGTGTCGATCTTGGTGTCGAAATCATGTTGCATCCGGTGCGGGATCACCGTGCCGTGGATGCGGTGCTGCCATGGTGGGGATTCTAGTCCTGGATGTGGGGGTGGATTTGATCGGTGTCATTTGGGAGCGATTGCGTTTTTATGCTGCAGTGCGCAATGCGGATGCCCGCATGTGATGGCCAAAGTCCAGTATTGGGGCGGGGTTTGGGGTGTTTTTGGCCTGGGAGGCGCGCTGGTGCTTGAGTTTTCGCGAGCGGTCAAACTATGGGCCCCTCCCTTTTCCAAAGGGAGGCCGGGAGGGATTTGCTGAGGTCGCTCGAAGGTGGCGCATCAGCCTGCGCAGGTGCCGGGGGTAGCCCGGCCGCTAGTCACTTTTCTTGCTTCGCCAAGAAAAGTAACCAAAAGAAGGCGACCCCAGAGTCGGCGCCCCGACGGTAAGGCTGTCGGGGTTCCTTGCGCTACTCGCGAGTGAAGGCGGCTCCGGAACTCGCGGCTCGTGGATGCAGTGGTACAAAAAGTTCGGGGCCGTGCTCGCCGCTCAGACAGTCCTCGCCGACATCCCCTTCACTCGCTGCGTTGCTCAGCGCCTCTTATGGGCACCCCGGTCGATATTTCACGGACCTTCCCCGGCGCAGGCCGGGGGCCAAGTTCGCTTTTAGATTCGGAAACTGCCTAGCTTCTCCGTTTACTGCAGAAGCCTTCGCGCTACGCCGGGCCCCCATACGAGCCGTCGAGCAGCGCAGCAAACGCGGGGGCAGTCCGCTCGGTATGTTTGAGTGGCGAGCACCACTCGCAACCGTTTGCACCAACATTCATTCGAGCCACGAGTTTAGCGAGCGGCCCGCGTTTGTGAGCAGCGCAGAGCACCCGAAGGGCGGCGACTTTGGGGTCGCCTTTCTTTGGTTACTTTCTTTGGCGAAGCAAAGAAAGTGACTAGCCGCCGGGCTACCCCCGGCAACTACGCAAGCTGACACGCAAACTGTTGGCGACCACCGCAAATCCCTCCCGGCCTCCCTTTATGAAAGGGAGGGGCCCGAGAATCGTGGAGCACTGCCAAACTTGTTCCCACCGTAGCCGTTCGCGACTTGGCACCACCGCTGATTCAAACAACGCCACCTACGCCGCCACCTTCACCCGAATCTCCTTCGGACCTCCCACCACCGGATTCCGAAACCTCTCCAACAATTCCGCCTCCCGCTTCTTCGCCTCAATGAGATGCTCATGCTTCACATGCCCGAACCCGCGAATGAATTCCGGAATCGAAGCGATGTCCACCGCCACATCATAGTTGTCTGCGGTCAGTGATCCCAGCAACGATGACACCGTCGATTCGTATTCCGCAATCAGCTGCCGCTCCATCTTGCGTTCAGCCGTGTAGCCGAAGATATCCAGCACACCACCACGCAGACCCTTGAATTTCGCGAGCACCGAAAACGCCGTCATCATCCATGGCCCGAACAGGCGCTTTTTCAGTTCACCGGTATTCGGGTCCACTTCGCTCATGATGGGCGGTGCCATGTGGAAGGTCAGTTTGTAGTCGCCTTCGAACTGGTCGGCGATGCGCTTCCGGAAGTCCGACTGCGAATACAGGCGCGCGACTTCGTACTCGTCCTTGTAGGCCATGAGCTTGGAGAAGTAGCGGGCGACCGCCGCCGACAAGGCTTTCTTGCCGGTGACTTTTTCTGCTTCCACCTTCTGCACCTTGGCCACCAGCGCGGCGTAGCGTTCGGCCCAGGCGGCGTCCTGGTAGCCGGTCAGGTATTCCTTGCGGCGCGCCACCATTTCCTCGATGGATTGCGACAGGCGCTGCGACTCTGGTTTGGCTTCGGGCGGCGTGGCCATTTTCTTGACGCTTTGCGGATCGACCGCAGCGCGACGGCCCCAGTCAAACGCTGCTTTGTTCTTTTCCACGGCCGCACCATTGAGTTCGATGGCGCGCAGGATCGATTCCAGCTTCAGGGGAATCAAACCTTTCTGCCAGCCGAAGCCCATCACAAATGGATTGGTGTAGATGCCGTCTCCTAACAGCGCCGTCGCCAGTTGCGTCGCATTGACGAATTCGACATGGGTCAGCGCGTCATGCAGCACCGCTTCCATGCCCGACACCGGGATCTGCAGGTCGGGTTGCTTGGTGAAGTCACCGGTGGGTGAGACGTCCGCATTGACCACGCCGGAGGTCACGCCTTTTTGCATCTTGGCGATAGCCTCATCCGAGGTGGACACAATCATGTCGCAGCCCAGCAGTGCGTTGGCTTCGCCTGCGGCGATGCGCACAGCGTGGATGTCTTCTGGTTTGGCGGCGATGCGTACGTGGGTGTACACGCTGCCACCCTTTTGCGCGAGGCCGGTCATGTCCAGCACGGCCACGCCCTTGTTCTCCAGGTGCGCGGCCATGCCCAGCAGCGCGCCGATGGTCACCACACCCGTGCCACCCACGCCGGTGACCAGAATGCCCCAGGGGCGGTCTAGCGGCGGCAGTGTCGGCTCCGGCAGTGCGGAGAGCACTTCCTGCACTACGGCTTTGCGCTTCTTCAGCTGCCCGCCTTCCACTGTCACGAACGACGGGCAGAAGCCCTTCACGCAGGAGAAATCCTTGTTGCAGCTCGACTGGTCGATGGCGCGTTTGCGGCCGAATTCCGTTTCCACCGGGGCGATCGACACGCAGTTGGATTTTTTGCCGCAGTCGCCACAGCCCTCGCAAACCAGTTCGTTGATGACCACGCGCTTGGCCGGATCGGGGAAGGTGCCGCGCTTGCGGCGCCGGCGCTTTTCGGCCGCGCAGGTCTGGTCGTAAATCATGATGGTGCAGCCGGGAATCTCGCGCAGCATGCGCTGCACCTGGTCCATCTCGTCGCGGTGGTGCACCATCACCC
>CAYSKY010000285.1:0-5030 GCA_964431425.1 uncultured Burkholderiales bacterium | reverse complement strand
GCGTGGAACTGTCATCGTCGGGAAAATGCAACATCTTTGCAGCGTCAACAGTATATTGCACGTCCCCGGACAGGTTGAGTTTCTTGGCCGACAGGTTCTCAACCACCAGGTCAGGCTCATGGCGGAGGCGGGCCTGCGCGCGAGGGTCGGTCAACTGGGCAAACTGTGAGAGCCAGTAGCTGAGGGCGGACAACAAGGCCAGTACCGCAAGCGGCAGGATCGGTATGGAGCGGGGATTCAACTGGTGGCTCGGATATCGGGGGACAAAAGCAAAGATTACATCAACAGCGGGGGGCGCAGCCGTCAGTGGGTGGAGGCTCTTTAAGTGCCGGAAGCGCCGATTGCTGTCAGCACGATGTCAGGTGTTAACAGCTCCGGTAGAACTTGAGGCTCGCCCTGTATCGGGTAATACACGTACAGTGGCACGGCATTGCGCCCGAACTCCGCCAACGCGGCGGTGATGGCCGGATCCTGACGCGTCCAGTCGGCCTTCATGCGCACAATTTTTCGGTCGACGAATTTTTGCTTTACGGTGGCATCATTCAGCGCGACGCGCTTGTTTACCTGGCAGGTGATGCACCAGGAGGCGGTGAAGTCGACAAAGACAGCCTGACCGCCCGCGCGAAGCTCCGCGATTTTTTCGCGGTTGTATGGTTGCCATTCCGCATCACCAGTGGCACTGCTTGAATTCGGTGCAGCGTGTTCCGGCCATGCGATCGAGAGCGCGACAATACCGACCATAGCGGCAACCATGGCAGCGACCGCCGGACGCCGGGACTGGTTTCTGCCGTAAAACCACGCGCCGCCGCCTAGCAGAACCAATCCAAACAAGATGCGCGCCACTGCATCGTTGCCAAGCTGCGAGCCGATCACCCACACCAGCCAAACCACCGTACCGAACAACGGAAACGCCATGGCCTGCTTGAAAGTCTCCATCCATGCCCCGGGCCTGGGTAAGCGCCGCAACCAACCCGGGAAGAACGAAAGCAGGGCAACCGGCGCTGCCATGCCTGTGGCAATCGCGGTAAACACAGGCACCGCAACCCAAGGCGGCTGGGACAGGGTGAAACCGAGGGCAGCCCCCATCATTGGCGCCGTGCAGGGCGTCGCAACTGCAGTCGCCAGCATTCCCGAAAAAAAGGCATCGCGGCTCCCACCCCCAGCGGTGCTCGATTCAGCGTTGCCCGCAGCCGCCTGAATCCCCAGGCCGAATTCAAAGGTTCCGGCCATGTTCAGCGCAAGCAACATGAACAGGAATGCCAGCCCGGTGACAAACAGCGGCGATTGCAACTGAAATCCCCAGCCAATGGCTTCTCCCGCTGCTCGAAAAGCGATAAGAATCGCTGCCAAAATCCAAAAGGAAAAGACCACGCCACCAAAAAATGCTAGGCCCTGCCGGCGCACCGCGCCCGGCGCCTGTTGGGCTGACCGTGCGAAGCCCATGACTTTGAGACCCAGAACTGGAAACACGCAAGGCATGATGTTCAACAGCAGGCCGCCGGCGAATGCAAATACCAACGCCATCAGAAAGCCGATATCGCCGCCCGACGACCCGGCGCCCGCCGGTACGACCGAAGATTTGACAGGTGCCCCGCCGACGGCAACAGCAAGCGGCAGGGATATGGCGATGGCCGGTCCCGCGCCCAAATGTTCCCAACCGTTCGCACTGAGCAGCACACCTTCGAGACGCGGCGGTGTTTTGCCGCGCGGCTCAGCCAGCGGGACCGACAGGGTTGCATTTTTTCCAGCCGCCTCCCGGGAAAGAACCTGCCTGCCGGCGTTGGCGATCAAGTCGTCCGCGTAGGGAAAGAATGTGAGATCGCCGGTTGATTCAGTGACGGCGCTGCCGGGAAGTGAAATTCCGAGCGTGCCCGCCCTGATTGTGGCGCTTGCTCCCTGCAAATCGACGGTCTTGGGAATCGCCTGCATGGCCGCGGTGAAGGCCGGCTCCCATTTTGCGTCGCGGCGGGGGGGCTTGCTGGCCGCCGGAAGCCGCAGCACCAGGTTGGCGCTTTCCGGAATGCAAACATCGCTGCAAACCAGCCAGTCGGCCTTGGCACGCAATTCGACATATCCCGAGCGGGGCGCTGCCGCGGGAGTACGAAGGCGCACCAGATGCAGCACTTCACCGTCGTAGCCAAAGTTCATCAACGGGCCGAGCGGCAATTTCTTTGGAAACGGCCAGAGAATTTCTCCGGCCGTGAATCCCTCGGGCAGCGTCCATGCCAGCCTTGTCGGCAGCCCCGAGTCGCCGGGGTTCCGCCAATAGGTATGCCAGTGTTCCTTGATGTTCAAGCGCAACGCAAGCGTGGTTTCGGCGCCTGGCGTGAAACTGTCGTCCTGCGCGATCAGCTCTGCTTCAACATGTGGCGTCCGGACCGGCTCACCGGCGACGCTCTGGGCTGCGATCGCACTGGTGGCTGCGACGACACACAGTGCCCGGCGAATCAAGGCTGGAAAACAGGACATGGACGGTGGCAATTCAGCGATGTTCCGGATTGGAGCAGGCCGCGAGGGCAACGTTCCGTTTCCTCGCGAGATTGGTACTCCTGTCGGCAGATGGTGCCCACAGTCTGATTTGAACAGACGACCTACCGCTTACAAGGCGGTTGCTCTACCCCTGAGCTATGCGGGCGACGGGGAACAATACAAAACTGCCCTGTTGATTGGTGCTGTTGAGAGGAGTCGAACCTCCGACCTACTGATTACGAATCAGTTGCTCTACCAACTGAGCTACAACAGCACGATTGCCCTGACTGAAGGCCGTGCATTATAGCCCAGCAGGCAGGACAATCCAAGGCGCGGCTGAGCCGGTTGCCGCGGCGGTCTGCCTGCCGGGGGCATCACGGCCATCAGCCGGGCGGGTCCGTCAAGTCATCGTAACGCACCTCAATACGCATCACCGCGCCGACCGGACGGCCGTTCAGTTCCCCTGGCAGAAAAGGCGCCTTGCGGAAGGCCTCTTCAGCAAAACGCACAAACCGCTCCGGTACGTCACTTGACTCAACGCGTGTCTCAACCACGTTGCCGCGGGAGTCAATCCAGATGGTCAGGATGGCACGACCGCCGCGGGGCAATTGCCCCAGATCACTTGAGTCCAGGGGAACCGCCTGAGTTGGTTCTGGGGGCTTCGAGAGCTGGCTCGGGGGAAAATACGTAGCGCCGTCAATGGGTAACAACTCCTCACCGACGGTTTTGGGGCGCGGATAAATGGACTGCGGTTCCGTCAGTGCGGACGTGGACTGATCAGTTGAATCAATGGGGTCATTGGTCTTGTCGGGAGTGTGTGCTAACTTTTCGCCAGGGGATTCAATATTGACGAGGCGCAAAGCCTTCGGGTTGCTGTCCTTGGGGCTGGATGCAATGACCGCATCGCGACTGTCGCCAAGGAACGGAGCAAACGTTGCCGCTGCGTGGACGGCCAGCGAGGCTGCCGCAGCGCAGATCAGGCGAAAAGTGGATGGTTTCAAGGGGGTTCCCATTGGCCGCTATTGTCTGTCGCAAGGCAATCCCGGCGTTACCCGCCTGTTCGAAAAATCTGACCGCGTGTCTGCTGACCCGGCAACCACCAGATCAGTTGGCTACCATGGCACGGTCAAAAGAAGTCTGGACGCGCGGCCCTTTCGGGTAGCCACTGGACCGATTTCACAGCCAGCCCAGGGAGATTTGGATGAAACAACAACGTGGTTTTACCTTGATCGAAGTAATGGTTGTCGTCGCCATCATCGGTATTTTGGCGGCGGTTGCATTGCCGATGTATCAGGATTACGTCACCAGGGCGAAGATTCCCGAGGCGACTGCCATGCTGTCTACCAAGCGCGTACAGATGGAACAATTCTTTCAGGACAACCGGTCGTATCCGGCCATTGGGGCAGGGCCGTGCACTCCGGACACATCGGGATCCAATTTTGACTTCGCATGCGCGGCGTCAGCAACTGAAACGTACACACTCGCCGCGACCGGGAAGGGGAGCATGGCTGGCTTCGTGTTCCAGGTTAATCAGGCAAACGCGCGTTCTTCGACAACAACCAAGTCGGGCTGGAGTGGTAATGCGGCATGCTGGGCAACCAAGAAGGACGGAACGTGCTGATCCTTCGTTCCCGTCAGGCGGGCATGAGCATCATTGAAATAATGGTGGTCATTGGCATCATTGCCATCTTGCTGGCGGCTGCGGCCCCCAACTTCACCGTTTGGCTGCAGAGTTCGCAAATTCGCACGTCATCGGACTCTGTACTGGCTGGGATGCAGCTGGCCCGCGCCGAAGCGGTCCGGCGCAATGTACCGATGCGCTTCCAGTTTGTTACGACGCTGGGGGCGGACTGCGCACTTGATGCTGCGGGCACCAACTGGGTGATCAGCGTGAACGACCCCACAAATCAATGCGGCAACGACCCTTCGGACACACAGCCAGATCCTCCGCCTGTGCCCCTTGATCCTTTGATCAAGCAGCGCCGGTCATCCGCCGACGGTTCGGCGAATGTGACGATCGCTTCAACGGTTTCGGCTGTGACATTTACGCCGCTCGGGCAGGCCAGTAGTGCCGCCACGGTTGATTTTGCAAACCCGGTGGGCGGCGTTTGCTCCCCGGCGGGGCCGATGCGTTGCATGCGTGTGGTGCTTTCTCCGGGTGGACAGGCCCGGATGTGCGACCCGGCGCGCGTCTCGACTGCTGCTGCTCCAGATCCACAGGCGTGCTGATATGGAAAAACGTACTCAATTGGTGAAATCACAAGCGGGCTCGACGCTGCTTGAAGCACTTGTCGCGATCCTAATCTTCTCGTTCGGTATTCTAGCCATTGTGGGCATGCAGGCGGCATCTATAAGCGCATCCACGGAAGCCAAGTACCGCTCTGATGCCAATTTGCTGGCGAGCCAGTTGCTGGGCATCATGCAGTCAACAGACCCCGCAATTTTGCCGACACAATTCAACGGCACCGGGGGCAGCGGTGGCGCGGGATACAACGACTGGCTCTCCCGCTATGTCAACTCAGGTTCCACGCGGCTGCCGGGTGTGGGCACCTATCCACCTG
>CAYSKY010000284.1:0-5042 GCA_964431425.1 uncultured Burkholderiales bacterium | reverse complement strand
GTTCACCGATGCGTTCGTTCGGGCGATCGGGGTCGAACACCGTATATAGCTTCCAGTTCACCGAATATTTCCCCGGCTCCAGTTTGGCTGCATTGAGGCTGCCGCGCCATTCCCGTGTCTGTCCCGGCAACAGGACCGTTTGGGCATCGCCACTGTGAACCTCTTTGCCGCTGGCGTTGGTGATCTGGAACTTGGCGATGAGCCGCGCGTGTGCCTGTCCGCTATTGGAAATGCGGGCACGAACGAATCCGGCGCCGGCGGGGTCCAGAATGCCTTGTTCCGCCACAGGGGCAGGCTTCGTACTCGGTGGTGTCAGGTAAAACAGCGACGCGACCTGCACCTGGTTCCAAACGCCGTTGAGCTTTTTCATCTCTTCCGCGCTGGGCATGGGGTTCGTCACGAGGATGGCCATGTGGAATTCGCGCGCCTCCGGCAATTTGGCCGGTATTGCGATGTCGACCACAATGTCCTGCGCTTCGGCCGGCTTCAGCGTGAAGCTGGCGGGCGCATAGCGCACCCAGCCACCAGCAGAGGCGGCAGAGGGTGGCAGAAGCTTGAGCTGGCCATTGTCATCGAGCGTCCAGTCCGCTACACCAACGATGAATTTTTGCGGCTTGTCGGTTCTCAGGTTGGCCACACGGATGCTGCGGCGGATGGACGAGCCCGGTTGCACCACCAGTTCAACATTGGCGGGCTGGATGCCGATGCCCGTCGCGTGGGCGGCCGGAATGGGAAGGGTCAATGCGCTCGCGGCGACCGCAGAAAAAAACAAGGCTCCGCGAAGAGCCTTGTTGCGATGCAATGACTGAAGCATGAATTGAATCAAGGCGTGTAGACCGTGTAAGTGACCGGTACGCTGATGGAGCCGGTACCCAGCGACAGATTGTAGTTCAATCCATATTGAACCGTGAACCTGACCGACTGGGCGAGAATGGATCCACTTGCGGCTGCGGTACGGCGTCCGCCGTCGAACACCTTGGTGGCGGCGGCAAATGCATTCAGGTTGGTGGCCGCGATCACGCCGGTACCACCCGTGGTCGGATCCTGTGCGGCTGCGCCGCCCCAGGACACGCCGCCATCGGTGGTGGCTGCGGTGGAGATGGACATGGCCCAGGTGACGGCCGTCAGCGGCACGGTGCCGGCGGTGAAGTTGCCGGTATAGGTGGCGGCGCCGGTTTGGGCGAAGATATCAAACGCGCTGTTGGAAGCCACATAGAAGCTGTGCGACTGTGGTCCGGCGGCAAATGCGATATTGGTGGTCGCGCCCAGGCCGAAGGCGGTATAGGTGTCGGCGGCATCCAACTGGCCGGCGGTACCGGCGTCGGTCACCACACCGCCACCGGCAGGTGCGGCAGCCGGGTTGGTGATGGCGTAGAGCGAATTGCCGGCGGGTGCGGTCGGCACCGGCGTCATCGAGCCGGTGATGACCGGAATAACGCTGGCGGCGGTCAGATCGGTGCCGGGTGTGCCGGAAGCCGTATTGACCAGCACAAAATCAGACACGACGGCCGGGTTCCCCGACGCATCGGTACCCCAGACCAGCACCAGCGGCGCGGCGCTGAAGTAAACGCGGTCGGTCACGGCGGCGGAGGCCGATCCACACACGGTGGCGGCGATGGCAACTGCAAGCGCTTTGCGAACGGTGGAAGTGTTGAGTTTCATCTGGCTATCCTAATGTCTGTTTGTGGCAAGTGGTTGGGATGGGCTGGTCGACGCGCTCGAATCAGGGCGTGTAAACGGTGTAGGTGACCGGAACACTCACCGAGCCGGTACCCAGGCTCAGGTCGTAGTTAAGGCCGTACTGAACGGTGAATCGCACCGACTGGGCAAGGATGGAGCCGGCAGCCGCAGCGGTTCGCTGGCCACCGTCAAACACCTTGGTCGCGGCAGCAAACGAGCCCAGCGTGGTGGCAGCAATGACGCCGGTGCCGGCCCCCGTCGGGTTTTGTGCGGCTGCGCCGCCCCAGGACACGCCGCCATCGGTGGTGGCTGCGGTGGAGATGGACATGGCCCAGGTGACGGCCGTCAGCGGCACGGTGCCGGCGGTGAAGTTGCCGGTATAGGTGGCGGCGCCGGTTTGGGCGAAGATATCAAACGCGCTGTTGGAAGCCACATAGAAGCTGTGCGACTGTGGTCCGGCGGCAAATGCGATATTGGTGGTCGCGCCCAGGCCGAAGGCGGTATAGGTGTCGGCGGCATCCAACTGGCCGGCGGTACCGGCGTCGGTCACCACACCGCCACCGGCAGGTGCGGCAGCCGGGTTGGTGATGGCGTAGAGCGAATTGCCGGCGGGTGCGGTCGGCACCGGCGTCATCGAGCCGGTGATGACCGGAATAACGCTGGCGGCGGTCAGATCGGTGCCGGGTGTGCCGGAAGCCGTATTGACCAGCACAAAATCAGACACGACGGCCGGGTTCCCCGACGCATCGGTACCCCAGACCAGCACCAGCGGCGCGGCGCTGAAGTAAACGCGGTCGGTCACGGCGGCGGAGGCCGATCCACACACGGTGGCGGCGATCGCGGCGGCGAGGGCTTTGCGGGAGAAGGAATTGAATTTCATTGCACTGTCCTTGAGATGAGGAGAATCAAATTGCGACGGACGGATTCTGGCACAGGCAACGAGGCGAAAAAGTGAAGAGATTCACATGCTTATGTGAAGCATTGTGTCTTTCGCGTGAGATTTCTAACACACCGCTAACAAAAAGCTAGCTAAAGATAAAATGGTGACCGGCTAATGCCAACATTTGAAATCAACGTCCATATAAATCAAATAGTTAAGACGCATGAAAAACCTGAGGCCGTTCAACAGCCCGGGCTTACCGTTCGTCGGTCATCACGAAATTGCCGCGTCAGCCGCAGCTGGGGGTGGCGCAGTTTTTTCCGCGGCAGGTGATGGTGTAGTCGACCGGCAATGGCGGTTGCGCGCCCCGCAGGGTGCTCTCCACGGAAAGGCCGCCGGAGCCCTCACGAAGGACAAACGCCATCTTTTGCCGGCCGCGCGGCCCGCCACCTTCGCCGATTTCGGCATCCACGGTGACCCGTGTGGCGCCAGTGCCATCTTTGCCGAGACTGCCGGAAAAGGCGCGCAGGCACCGGTCTTCACGCATCGAGATAACCGCGCCTGTTTCGGTGTTGATCAGATAGTGCGCATTGAATTTGGCGCCGCGCGGCGACGCTTTCCAGACATCAGCCGCCACGCCCGTCGTCAACAGTCCGGCCAGCGCGGACACGCCAACACGCCACAACATTTGTTTGGGTTTCATCGATGGGTTCCTTGTCGGGCGCGCATGAAAAAAGTCAGCAGCATGGCCAAGGCAATGGCGGCAAGGCCGATCAAGGACCAGACCGGCACCACCAGACCAAAAACCGGCGGGTAGATATCCGCGCATCCTCCGCTGGGAAAGAAGAACTCCGGCCACCAGTCAGCAGGCGGCAGCGAACGGACAAAATCGCCAATCGGATCTGCGTTGCACGAAAGCATTGTGTGGCCCTTGCTCACGTGCCAGATCGCCAGTGCGGCGCCGACGGCGGCAATAAGCCCTGCGATGCCGGCGTAGATTTTCGCCCCCGCCTTCTCCGGCCCGTGCGCCGACGCCAAAAGGCAAACCAGGCCGATCAGCGCATACGCGTAGCGCTGCAGGATGCAGAGCGGACACGGCTGCTGCTTCGCCGGTCCGTACTGGACATACCAGACATACGCAAGCAGCACAAAGCACGCAAAGGCGACAACGCCGCACACCAGGCGGGCGGAAAGGAATCTAGGCATGCCGGTTGGTCATCAGGCCAGCACGCGAAGTTCCCGCAACAACACGGATAGCATCGCAAGGTCGGACTCGCGCGCGGACTTGAGGTCGTCCATCACCTCACGCATGCGATCGAGCGACTTGGCCTGGTGCTGCTCCCATTCGCCGATCAGCCTGTTCGCGTCCTGCTCGGCCGGCCGGAGACGCAGCACGGCGGCCGCGAGCTGACGCTGCAGGTTGGCGAGGTCGTCGCGCATGGCAGCGCGCGCCATGGCCTGCCAATGGGTATCAGAGGGCAGGGCACCCACCTGGCTTGCCACCCAGCGCAGCCCGAGCTTCCCGGCGAGGGCAAAATACACCCGCGCCGCCAGGTCAACCCGCCGGCCGTATTCTTCTGCCAGTTCAACGATATCGAGTACGGCATACATCGCATCCAGTCGGGCAATTTCGCCGGCCAGTTGCGCCGGGACGCCCCGTGTGGCCAGGGCCGCTTCGCGCGAACGCAGGGCCGCCAAATCCTCGGCCGACAGCAGGTCCGGCAGGCTGCGTGCCACGGTGGCAACGCCCGGTGCAAAGAAGTCGACCACTTTGGCGATCGGCATGCGCTCCGAGCGGCGCCGCAGGAACCACAAGGTGCCGCGCAGCACCAGCCGGCCTGCGTCGATGAGCATTTCGGATTGGGTCGGCGCCGGTACGATGTTGTCGAGGGCATCGATCTGCGCCCACTGGTCTTCCAGCCGGAACACATCGCGGGTCAGGATGTAGCAACGCACTACCTCATCCGGCGTCGCACCGGTTTCCTCGCGCATGCGGTGCACAAACACGCTGCCGGTGCGGTTGATGGTGCTGTTGGCAATTTGCGTGGCGATGATTTCCCGTTTCAGGCGGTGGTGCGGCATGAGGTCCGCAAACCGGCGTTGCAACAGCGTCGGGAAATAGGTCAGCAATGCCCGGGCCACGTACTCGTCGTCGATGAGTTCGGATGCCAGCAGGTCGTCGAACAATTCCATCTTGCTGTACGCGAGCAGCACCGAACGCTCCGGCGACGTCAAACCCAGCTTGGCGGCGCGGCGCTCGGTAATTTCCTCCTCCGATGGCAGAAATTCCACTCGGCGGTTCAGCCGGCCGGCTTTCTCAAGGTGGCGCATGAACCGGGCCTGCGCATCCAGCAGCTTTTCACCACGTACGCCGGAAACAGCCAGCGACTGCGTCTGGGAATAGTTGTCCTTCAGCACCAGCAGCCCGACCTCGTCGGTCATCTCGGCCAGCAGGGAGTCGCGCTCGCCAGCGGCCAGCTTT
>CAYSKY010000283.1:0-5045 GCA_964431425.1 uncultured Burkholderiales bacterium | reverse complement strand
CATGAGCGCGCGCACACCCTCGGCAAAACCGAGGTCGATCTGCGTTTGCACCTGCATCTGGTTGAAGGCCGGCTCGACCATTTCGATCGGGTCTTCGATGGTGCACACGTTCACTTCCGGTGTGGCCAGCAGCTTGAGTGTGCTGTAGAGCGTCGTCGTTTTACCGGACCCGGTGGGACCGGTCACCAGAACGATACCGCCCGGGTTGCTGATGAGGCCCCGCCACTTTTCGATCTCGTCACTGCCAAAACCCAGCTCGGAAAAATCGCGCACCAGCACATCCGGATCGAAAATACGCATCACCAGCTTCTCGCCGTGCGCGGTGGGCAGCGTGGACAAACGCAGTTCGATTTCCTCGCCGTCGGGCATGCGCGTCTTGATACGGCCGTCCTGCGGGCGGCGCTTTTCCACCACATCCATGCGGCCGAGAATCTTGATGCGCGAGGTCATGGCCGCGGCCACCGTGGCCGGCACCTGGTAGACCTGGTGCAGCACGCCGTCGATCCGAAACCGCACGATGGCTACTTCGCGGCGCGGTTCGACGTGGATATCCGAGGCGCGCTGGTCGAAGGCGTACTGCCACAGCCAGTCCACCAGCGTGACGATGTGGTGGTCGTTGGCATCCAGCGTGCGGCCGGCCTTGCCCAGTTCCACCAGTTGTTCGAAATCGTTGATGCGCGCGGCGCCGCCATCGGTTTTCTCGGCGCGCTTCACCGAGCGCGACAGGTTGTAGAACTCGCCGACGTAGCGGGTGATGTCTTCCGGATTGGCCAGCACCACCTTGATGTTGAGCTTCAGCATGTCGCCCAGTTCGCGCGTCCAGGCCGACTGGTAGGGCTCGCTGGTCGCCACCACTACGTCGCGGCCGCGCACTTCCACGGGCAGGATGTTACGTTTGGAGGCGTAGTCCGAGGACATCACGCTGGTGACGGCGCGCATGTCGATCTTCAGCGGATCGATATGGTAATAGTCGAGCTCAACGCGGCCGGCCATCCATTCGGTGAGGCGCTCCACATCCAGAGACTTCTGCGGCGGCTTGAGTGACTTCAGGTGGGCCTTGGCCAGCACCATCAAGGGGTGGGCGGTGGTGCCGGAGGTGCGCCATTCCTTCAGGACGCGGTCGGCGTCTTCCTGGCCGATGAAGCCATCCTCGACCAGCGCATTCAGCGATTCGGGCACCGTCACACGGCGCTCGATCTTGCTGCGGCGGGCCGGCCCCAGCACCGGCACCGAGACGGCGGGGCGCGGAGCGGCGGCCGCACCGGCGGCAGGTGCGGGTGCCGCCGGTACGGCCGGCGCACCGGGTGGGGCGGAAGGGGTGGAAGGGGTGGAAGGCGCCTTGGCTGACATGTTCGAACTTCCTTTGCGTTGATCGCTTTGATCGATTACTGCACAGGCTTCCAGCGCAGGAGCCGCTGCACCAGCGCCAGCAGGACCTGTTTCAATGGCCCGGCGCGCGCCGCGTCGTATCGCGTGGGCGCCGCCTCATCCATGTAGCAGGCCTGCGCCATTTCCAGCTGCAGGGCATGCACCCGATTGCGCGGCCGTCCATGGTGGCGCGTGATATATCCACCCTTGAAGCGTCCATTATGTACCGCCGTGAATCCGCTTGCTGCCGCCAGCCCCGCAAATGCGGTATCGGCAAGGCCGGCGTCGCAACTGGCCCCGTCGGCGGTGCCCAGGTTCAGGTCCGGCAGGCGGCCCGCGAAAAAACGCGGCGCTTCGCTCACGATCGAATGGCCGTCCAGCAGGATGCAATAGCCGTGGCGCGCGCGGATGCGTTCGATCTCGACGGCGAGACGATCCTGGTAGGGCTGCCAGTAGCGGGCCACGCGTTGCTTCACTTCCGCATCATCCGGCGCGGCGCCGTCGCGGTACAGGGGCTCGTCGTGAAAGGTGGTGAGCGGGCAGATCTCGGTATTGGAGGCGCCGGGATAAAGCGCGTGCCCCTCGGGGTCGCGATTGAGGTCCACTACGATGCGGGAGTGCGTGGCAGTCATCAGCGTCACATCGAGGCCGTTCAGCAGTTCCACATAAAGCCGGTCCACATACCAGTCGGTATCCGGCACTGCCAGTCCGGCAGGTGTCAACATCCCGCGGATGTCGTCCGGCAGGAAGGTGCCGGCATGCGGAACATTGACCAGCAGCGGCGCGCTGCCCTCGTGCAGGTCCCAGAGCGGCGAGTCCAGTGGTTTCAAGGGTTATCGCCCGCCCAGCCGGCCACGCTGTTGTTGCGCGCCACACCGCCCACCGCCACCGACAGGGGCCGCAGCCCGCCCAGCCAGTAGCAGAGGGCAGCCGGGTCACCGACGTTCCAGCGGCAAAAGTCTGCGCGCATGCCAGCCGCCAGCACACCACGATCGGTCATGCCCAGCGCACGCGCTGCGTTCACCGTCACGCCGCGCAGCACCTCGACGGGCGTCATGCGGAACAGCGTGCAGGCCATGTTCATGGCGGCCTGCAGCGAGACCATCGGCGACGAGCCGGGATTGAGATCGCTGGCCACCGCCATCCGCACACCATGTTTGCGCAGCAGGCCGATGGGCGGTGCCTGCGTCTCGCGCAGGAAATAGAAGGCGCCCGGCAGCAGTACCGCCACCATGCCGGCACGGGCCATGGCCGCCACGCCGGCCTCGTCGATGTATTCCAGATGATCCGACGAAAGTGCCTGATAGTTCGCCGCCAGCGCGGTGGCGCCCAGATTCGACAACTGTTCGGCGTGCACCTTCACCGGCAACCCATGCTGCCGCGCCGCTTCGAAGACGCGCTGCGTTTGCGCGGCCGTGAAGCCAATGTTTTCGCAGAACACATCCACCGCGTCGGCCAGACCCTCAGCCTTGGCGCGGGGGATCATCTCGCCACACACAAGGCTGATGTAGTCATCGCCGCGACCGGCAAACTCGGCCGGAATGGTGTGTGCTCCCAGCAAGGTTGTGGTGATGTTGACGCGGCTCGGATCATGCAAGCGCCGGGCTTCGCGCAGCATCTGCAGTTCGCCCTCCGTGTTCAGCGCATAGCCGGATTTCACTTCCACCGTGGTCACGCCCTCGCGCATCAGGGCCGACAGGCGCGACCTGGCCATCGAGGCCAGTGCACCGCTTTTCGACGCCGCGCGGCGGGTAGCTTCCACGGTGGAGCGGATTCCGCCACCGTTGCGGGCGATGTCGGCGTAGCTCACACCCGAGAGCAGCATTTCGAACTCGTGCACGCGATCGCCTCCAAACACGAGATGCGTATGGCAATCGATCAGCCCCGGCGTGATCAGCCGGCCTTCACCGGGCAGCACCAGCGCGCATCGCTCGCGCGCATCCGCCGGCAGGTCGGCCATGGCACCCACCCAGGCAATGCGGTCACCTCGCGTGGCAATGGCGCCATCTTCTATCAGCCCGATGCCGCCCTCGTCGCCCTGCATGGTGGCCAGGCGGACATTGATGGTGAGCGTATCGAATTCACGGGCCATGACGGTTCACCGCTTGAGCCGGTTCAGCACGGCGCGGTAGCGCGCCAGCGCGTCCTCTTCGCCGCCGTGGCGGCCCTCGCGCACCACCCAGCGGCCGGCGGCCAACACGTCGCGCACTGGCTGGCGCACGGGACCGAAAATGGCGGCGTCGAGCAGCGCATCTTCTTCGTGCTCCACCAGCGCGGCATCTTCCGCATTCATCACCACCAGGTCGGCACGGCAGCCGGCAGCAATCGCCCCGACACGCTGCCCCAGCGCCTGCGCGCCGCCCGCCAAAGCCTGCCGGTAAAGGCCCGCGCCGATGGACGACACATTGGGCGTATGCAGCACATTGCGCCGCTCGCTCTTGAGGCGTTGCGAATACTCCAACACCGCCAGTTCGCGGAACGGATCCACGCCCACATGGCTGTCGCCGCCCACGCCCCAGCGACCCTGCTCGAGGAAGTAGTCCGGCGCATTGAAAATGCCGTCGCCCAGATTCGCCTCGGTAGTCGGGCAGAGACCGGCAATGGCGCCGCTTTGCGCCAGCCGGAAGGTTTCGTCATCGTCGAGGTGCGTGGCATGCACCAGACACCAGCGGTCCGAGAGACCCGCGTTATCAAGCAGCCACGCCACCGGCCGCTTGTGGCTCCAGTTCAGGCAATCGTCCACTTCCTTGCGTTGCTCGGCGGCGTGGATGTGGATCGGCGCGGTGGCGTCGAGACTATCGAGATGACCGATGATGGCTTTCAATTCATCGGGCGTCACAGCGCGCAGGGAATGCGGTGCGATGCCGACGCGTTGCAGTGCGCCTTTGCCATTGCAGCGGGCCATCAGGTTAGCCACCAGTGCGTTGAACGCGTCCACGCCTTTGATGAAACGCTTCTGCCCGGGGTTGGGCGGCTCGCCGCCAAAGGTGGCGTGGGCGTAGAACACCGGCAGCATCGTCAGTCCGATGGCAGCGGCGTCGGCTGCCGCGACGATGCGTTCGGCCATTTCGCCGGGATTGGCGTAGCCCGTGCCGGTCTCGTCGTGGTGCAGGTAATGAAACTCGGCCACGCTGGTGTAGCCGGATTTCAGCATCTCGATGTAGAGCTGCGTGGCGATGACTTCATTGTCTTCCGGTGTGATGCGTTCCAGGAAGCGGTACATGAGATCGCGCCAGGTCCAGAAGTTGTCGCCCCCCGGGCCGGCGCGCTCGGTCAGCCCTGCCATGGCGCGCTGGAAGGCGTGGGAATGCAGATTGGACATGCCCGGAATCAGCGGGCCGGCGACGTGCTCTGCGGCCTCTTCAGCTACAACATCCACTTCCACCCGGCGGATGCGGTCACCTTCGATGTCCACCTGCACATTGCGCCGCCACCCCTCGGGCAACAGCGCCTGTGCCGCAAAAAGCTTCATCGCGTGAACTCGCGAAAGTGGCCGGCGCGGATGAGCGCGGTCGCGGCTTCGATATCGGGCGCGAGCAAACGATCCTGGCTGTAGAACGGTACCTTGGCACGCAGCAGCGCGTGGGCGCGCTGCAATGCAGGCGAGGTCTTGAGTGGCAGCCGCAGGTCGATGCCCTGCACGGCCGCCAGCAATTCGATGGCGACGATGCCGGCGG
>CAYSKY010000282.1:0-5046 GCA_964431425.1 uncultured Burkholderiales bacterium | reverse complement strand
GCGGAAAGCGGTTGCCGAATCCGCCCAGGCCCACCCGCTCCAGCCAGGCCTCGCCCTGCTCGCGCGCCGTCGTCTCGTCCACGCCGCGAAACTGGAGGCCGGCGGTGACGTTGGCAAGCGCCGAGCGCCAGGGCATGAGGGACTCCGCCTGGAACATGTAGCCGGCCTTGCTGTTGAGGCCCACCAGCGGTTCGCCGAACACCTTCACGCTGCCCGAAGAGGCTTTCAACAAACCGGCGCCGATATTGAGCAGCGTCGACTTGCCGCAGCCGGTGGGGCCGACGACCGACACAAACTCGCCATCGGCAATAGCGATGCTGGTGTCCCTGACGGCCGTGTAGCCGGCACCGCCGGACTTGCCGGTGAAGGTGACGGTCAGGTTTTCAAATGCAATTGCGATGCTCATGCCGCCATTTTCTGGGCACTATCTACAGATCTGTCCGTGGTTCCGCGCACAGCACCCTACTTGAACTTCGCCGCAGCCTTCTGTGCAAACGCGTTGTCAAACGTCGCGGCCAGATTAATGCTGCTGCCCGCCGCGATCACCGACGGCTCGAACTGCTTGAGCACCTTGTACACATTCTGGGCGGCTTTCATGTTCAGTTGGCCGTCCGGGGAGTAGCCGACCATGTTCTTCAGTAGCGCCGCCTTGTACACCGAACGGTTTCCGGCCATGTATGCCTCCGGCACCGCAGCCATGATCTGTTCCGGCGTTGCCTTGGCGATCCAGCGGCTGGCTTTCACCATGGCATTGACCACGGCCTGCGTGGTGTTGGGATTCTTCTTCACGAAGTCTTCTGAAGCATAAATGCAGGACGCTAGATAGTCGCCGCCATAAATTTCGTTCATGCCCTTTTCAGTGCGGCTATCGGCCACGGCCACAAACTTGCCGGTGGCTTCGAGCTGACTGATGACCGGATCCAGGTTGGACATGGCATCAATCTCGCCCTTTTCCATGGCGGCGAAAGCACCGGCCGTGGTACCGACGCCGACAATGGCCACGTCATTGGGCTTGAGGCCGTCCTTGGCCAGCAGGTTGTTCACGAACATGTTGGTCGACGAGCCCGGGGCGCTGACGCCGATCTTCAGACCCTTCAGGTCCTTGGGCGATTTGTATTTAGCCGCCTTATCTTTGGGCAGCAAAAGTACGATGGACGAGTAGCTGGCCTGCAACACCACCGCGCGGATCGGCTGCTTCTTGGCCTGCATGTTGATGGTGTGCTCGAAGGCGCCCGAGACCATGTCTGCGCTGCCGCCAACCAGTGCCTGCAGCGCCTTGGCGCCGCCCGGGAAATCGGGAATTTCAACCTCCAGCCCCTCTTCCTTGAAAAAGCCCTGGCGCTCGGCAATGGTCAGCGGCAGGTAATAGAACAGGCTCTTGCCGCCAACGGCGATGGTCAGCTTTTTCTTTTCAAGCGCCTGTGCCTGCGCACCCACAACACTCATGGCCAGCAGCACTACGCCCGCCCATCCGATCAGTCTTTTCAACATGATGTCTCCTCGAAGGTTTTTGTGGTTTTGGTTGTTGTTGCGTGCGCTCAGCGCGGCGCCCCGCTTACTGCGTATATAGCTTTTGCGGCACAGCATGCAGGTGCATGGTTTTGCCGGCACGCATCACCTGCCCCGGCACGTCATGCCCGACGATGGCTGGCATCTTCACGGCGGCCGCCAGCAACAGGTCCAGATCCACCCCGGTGTCGTAGCCCATGTCCTCAAGCATGTTGACCATGTCCTCGGTGCAGATATTGCCCGTCGCGCCGGGGGCGAAGGGACAGCCACCGAGTCCGGCCAGCGAGCCGTCGTAACTGAACACGCCGGCGCGGATGCCTGCGACAACATTGGCCAGCCCCATGCTGCGCGTATTGTGAAAATGCAGCGTCAGTTCCACGCCGCTGCAATTGGTCACGGCGGCGCGTGCCAGCCGCTCCACCTGCGCCGGATTGGCCATGCCGGTGGTGTCGGCAAGGGTCACGCCATCAAATCCGAGATCCACGTAGCGCTGCGCGAAGCCCAGCACACGGTCTTCGGGAACATGCCCTTCGAACGGGCAGCCGAAAGAGGTGGACACGGTGCCGTTCATGCGGATGCCGGCATCGCGCGCCATGCGCACCATGACGGCAAAGTCGGCGAAGGATTCATCGCAGGTCCGGTTTACGTTCGCGCGGTTGTGCGTTTCCGATGCGGACAGGAACACGTTGATTTCATCGATGCGTCCGCGCGTGAGATGCGTTTCCACCGCGCGCTCCATGCCCTTCACATTGGGCACCAGCACGCTGTAAACCACGCCCTTCACCCGCTGGATATTGGCCAGCACCTCCACGCCATCGGCCATGTTCGGCACCAGCTTCGGATGCACGAATGAAGTGGCTTCGATCTTGGCGATACCTGTGGCGGACAGGGCGTCAATCAGCGCGACCTTGGTCTCGGTGCTGATGACGGTTTTCTCGATCTGGAAGCCGTCGCGCACGGCGACGTCGTTGATGTAAATGCGCTGTTTCATCAGACAATTCCCCGGCTCTTCAAGTCGGCGACGGCATTTGCGTCGTAGCCGATGGCGGCCAGCACGTCGGCGGTATGTTCGCCCAGCGCAGGCCCGATCCATTTGGTGCCACCGGGCGAAGCCGAAAGCTTCGGCACCACGCCGGGCAGCAGGAGTTCCTGATTATCCCCGAGTTTGTGTTTTTCAATCATGCCGCGCGCCTGATATTGCAGGTCGGCCACGATGTCGGCGATGGAATAAATGCGGCCGGAAGGCACGTCGGCCTTTTCAAGCACTTCCAGCACATGGTCCAGCGTGTGGGCGCCGGTCCAGGCGGCGATCGCGCTGTCCAGTTCCTCGGTGCGCCGGGTCCGGCCGGCGTTGTCGGCCACATCCGGATCGTTGGCTAGGTCGGTACGGCCGATGGCCAGCATCATGCGCTTGAAGATGGAGTCGCCGTTGGCACCGATCACCACGTATTGCCCGTCACCACACAGGTAGGTGTTGGACGGCACGATGCCCGGCAGGCTGGAACCGGTGCGTTCGCGCACGAAGCCCGTCATGCCGAATTCCGGCAGCATGGATTCCATCATCGAGAACACCGCTTCATACAGCGCCACGTCGACCACCTGCCCGTTGCCGGTGCGGTCGCGGTGCCGCAGCGCCATCAGCGCCCCCATGGCGCCGTACATGGCCGCCAGCGAATCGCCGATGGAAATGCCCACGCGCACCGGCGCGCGGTCGGGATAACCGGTGATGTAGCGCATGCCGCCCATCGACTCGCCGATGGCGCCGAAGCCCACCCGGTCCTTGTAGGGGCCCGACTGGCCGTAGCCCGACAGGCGAACCATGATCAGCTTCGGGTTTTCCTTCGCCAGCGATTCGTAGCCCAGGTTCCATTTCTCGAGCGTGCCGGGCCGGAAATTCTCGACGATGATGTCGGCCTGCAGCGCGAGCTTGCGGACGATGTCCTGGCCTTCCTTTTCGCGCAGGTTGACGGTAATGGACTTTTTGTTGCGCGCCTGTGCATACCACCACAGCGAGGTCCCTTCATGGAGCTTGCGCCATTTGCGCAACGGATCTCCACCCTCGCCTCTTTCGTCGGCCGGCGTTTCGATCTTGATGACTTCCGCGCCGAACTCGGCCAGCAGCCGACCGCAGAACGGCCCTGCGATCAGCGTACCCATCTCGAGAACTTTGAGGCCCTCAAGAGGCATCGGTTTTTTGTCTTGCGTCATGCTTGTTTTGCCAGCGTGTGTGATCCCGCTCTAGCGTAGCACGCAGGTGACTTGCCGGCGTCAGGGTGCCGTTGAGGCGAGGTCATCGAGGATGGGGCAGTCCGGCCGGCCGTCGCCATGGCAGCAGTCGGCCAGCCGGTGCAGCGCCTGTCGCATGCCCTGCATCTCGGCGATGCGCGCGTCGAGATCGGCGATGTGCTTGAGCGCGAGTTTCTTGACGTCGGCGCTGGCGCGGCGGCGGTTGTTCCAGAGTCCGAGCAGCGTTTCGATTTCCTTGATCGTGAACCCCAGGTCGCGGGCGCGCCGGATGAAACGCAGGATGTGGATGTCCGCCTCGCGATAGATCCGGTAGCCCGCCATGGTGCGCGCCACTTTGGGCATCAGGCCGATGTCCTCGTAGTGGCGGATCATTTTGGCCGACACGCCGGACTGCGCGGCCGCCTCGCTGATGTTCAGCGGCGCGCTGGGGCTTGTGTCGCCGGCTGCGTTCTGTGTGCCCACTTGTTTCATGCTCACCCTGTTTTCGATGCGGGCCGCCAGCGCTTTAGCAGCAACGCATTGGACACCACGCTCACGCTGGAGAACGCCATGGCGGCGCCCGCCACCATCGGGTTGAGCAAACCCAGCGCCGCCAGGGGAATGCCCACCACATTGTAGAAAAACGCCCAAAACAGGTTCTGGCGGATCTTCGCGTACGTGCGGCGGGAAATGTCCAGCGCATCCGCCACCAGCGCGGGATCGCCACGCATCAGCGTGATACCGGCCGCCTGCATGGCCACATCGGTTCCGGTCGCCATGGCGATGCCGATGTCGGCCGCGGCAAGCGCGGGCGCGTCGTTGATGCCGTCGCCCACCATGGCAACCATGCGGCCACCCTCTTTCAACTCCTTGACCATGCGCGCCTTGTCACCGGGCAGCACCTCGGCAAACACGGTGTCGATGCCCAGTTCTGCCGCGACCGCCGTCGCGCTGCCGCGATTGTCACCGCTGACCAGCGCCGTTGCCACGCCTAACGCGTGCAAGCGCTCGATCGCCGCTTTGGCCGAGGGCTTGAGCGTGTCGCCAAAGGCCAGCAGGCCGATGGTCGTTTTTGCCGTGTTGTCCACCAACCAGGACACGCTGCGTCCGGCGTCCTGCATCTGGGCAGCCTGCGATCGAAGGTCGGCATCCACGGCCCAGCCCGGCTCATCGAGCGTTCGCGTGCTGACAATGGCCAGCCGGCGCCCATCGACCAAGGCCTCGATCCCACGCCCCGGAATGGCTTTGACGTCGCTGGCCACCGGGGTTTCAATGGCCTCCGCCGCCACCGCCGTCATGACGGCGCGGGCC
>CAYSKY010000281.1:0-5056 GCA_964431425.1 uncultured Burkholderiales bacterium | reverse complement strand
TTCTTCGCCGCCGGCCGCGATCGCGCGTGGGCAATCAGCAGCTCAAGTGCACTCGCACCAAAACCAAGCTGTTGATAGCGCTGATCGACCATGAAGCGCCAGAGCCCGACGTATGGCGCATCCCGCCACAACTGCGGCGGTGTATCGGGCACCTGCGTCCAGTCTTCCAGCATGGCGAAACCCACCGGCTCGTCGTCGGCATAGATCGCGCGAAACCATGCCTCGGGGTGAAAGTGCGCCTGCGCAATCGAAAACGCATTGGGCGCCACGAGGCCATCCTGCCCGGGCCCGACGTCCAACAGCGAGACCCGCCGCACGGTGTCTTTGGTCACCTCGCGCAATGTCACCACGGATTGCTTGCTCACAGGTTTCATGTCTTTCTCATAGAACTGGACAAAGTTGGGGTACGTCGCGCGCAGATGATTGCCGCTGAGGCTGGTTGGCCAGGGGATGGGAGTATTCATGAAGATATTCTATTGATCTGGCGATTGAATATGTTGAAAAGGACTCGAACGAGTTCCTTCCCCGGCGAAGGCCGGGGTCCAAGTGGCAAACCGTAAAACGGCGAAATTGGCCCCCGGCCTTCGCCGGGGAAGGATATTTTTTTTCAGCACATTCTTAGTCGCCGCATCTACAGGCTGAGTGCCACCGCATTCTTTTCCAAGCCATCACCACCTCCGCCCCCTTTCCTAAAGGGGGCCGGGCAACGACGCCGTCCAAACAGATACTGCCGGGGGATTTTTCGTGTCTGAGTTCACGACGACACCATTCGTTGCTCCGCAAATCCCCCAAGCCGCGATATGCAAGCGCCTTCGAATGCTTGCCCCCTTTAGGAAAGGGAGCGGTTCTTCAGCCTGCCTCCGTGTGCCATGACATCGCCCGGGCGATCACCTCCACGCCGACAATCCATCACACTCCAAGCCATCACCAACGCCGCCCCCTTTTCTAAAGGGGGCCAGGCAACGGCGCAGTCCAAGTTACCTCGACCGGGGGGATTTTCGGTGCCAAACAAACCACCAACCCCCACCCCGCAGTTTGACCATTACCGCCCCCCTCCAACATACTGCGAGGCTCCGATCCACCAACAACAAAAACTCATGTTCCGCACCAAATACCTCGACTACGCCGAACTCACCGCGCAACTGCAAGCCTGGGCCAGCGCCCATCCGGGCTTCGTCAAACTCTCCTCGATCGGCAAGAGCCGCGATGGCCGCGACATCCCCATGCTCACCATCGGCCCCAACCCGGACGAGATCCGCCCGGCCGTGTGGGTGGACGGCAACATGCATGCCTCCGAGTTCTGCGGCTCCAGCGCCGCGCTGGCGATTGCCGAGGATGTGATTGCCATCCACACCGGCAAGACGGGAGTGGCCAAGCTTCCCGCGCATATGGCCGAGGCTATCAGGCACACGCTGTTTTACGTGGTGCCACGCATTTCACCCGACGGTGCCGAGGCGGTGCTGAAAACCGGCCGCTACGTGCGCTCGCATCCGGCCGACAACCGCAACGACAAGGGCCGCGCCTACTGGCAGAACGCCGATGTCGATGGCGACGGGCAGATGGGTTACATGCGGCAGGTGTGTGAGCAGGGCGAGTTGGCGGAACTCAAGGACGAACAGGGCAAACCGCTGGTGCCGGGCGTGATGGTGCCGCGCCAGCCGGAAGACACCGGCCCCTTCTATCGCGTGTATCCCGAAGGCCACATCGTCAACTTCGACGGCCACCATATCCCCACGCCCAACTACCTCGGCGACACACAGACCGACTACAACCGCAACTTCCCCTACCAGTGGGGCTCGGAAGATGTGCAGCGCGGTGCGGGCGCCTACCCCGGCAGCGAACCGGAGACGCGCGCCATCCTCGAGTTCGTCAGCGCACATCCGAACATCTACACCTGGGTGAACTATCACACCTTCGGCGGTGTGTTCCTGCGGCCGATGGGCGACAAGCCCGATCACCAGATGGACCAGGAAGACCTGGCCGTGTACAAGCAGGTGGAAGCCGTTGCCAAGGAGTTCACCGGCTACCCGACGGTGAGCGGCTATCACGAGTTTCAGTACGAGCCGGGCGTGCCGGTGCGTGGCATCCTCACCGACTACGCCTACCACCAGCGCGGCTGCCTCGCGTTCGGCGTGGAGCTTTGGGACATCTTCACGCAAATCGGCATGAAGCCGCGCAAGATGTTCATCGACAATTACTCCACCATGGAGCGCGCCGACCTGCTCACACTGGCACGCTGGGACCAGAAGGAAAACCAGGGGCGCATTTTCAAATCGTGGCGCAAGGTCATGCACCCGCAAATCGGCGAAGTGGAAGTGGGTGGCATCGATTTGCGCGTGGGCATTTCCAACCCGCCGTATGAAAGGCTGGACGAGGTGGTGTCGGCCCACAGCGCCGCGTTCCTGCGCATCGCCGCCCTCACCCCGCGCTTCAGCGTTTCGGTATCGAAGCAGGAAAAGCTCGCCTCGGGCGCCACGCGTATCGAGGTAAAGGTGCAAAACCACGGCTACCTCGGCACGCACGGTATTTCCTCGGCAAAGCATCTGCCGCACATCGAGCCGCTGCGCCTCACCACCGCCTGCGAAGGCGTGACGCTGGCCGCCCCCGGTGAAGCGGTCACGCAGATTGGCCACCTCGATGGCTGGGGCCGCGGGCCGTACGGCGGCATCAATATCTTCGCCCCGTGGACGCGCGGCAATGTGCACGAGCGCAGCGTGACGCTGGTGGCTGAGGGCAAGGGGCGCGTTCATGTGAAGGTGGGCAGCTGCCGCGTCGGCTTCCAGACCCTCACCGTAGACGTGGCGTGATGACCAGTTCACTGCACTCGCAGATTCGCGGTGCGCAGGTCGAGGTGCGCTGCGTTGACATGGCGGCCACGCTCGGTTTTCTGATGGATAAGCTGGGCTTCAAGGTGGAGTCGATCTATCCCGCCGACAGCCCGACCACGGCGGTGGTGTATGCCCATGGCGTGCGCCTGCGGCTGCGGCAAGCGGTGGCGGGCGAAGCGGTGCCGCCGTTCACGTTGCACCTTGCGTGCGATGTGGCCGCGCTCGCCGGCGGCACCTCGCTGCAGGGTCCCAACGGTCTGCGCGTGGAACTGTTCGATGCCGCGCCAGCCGTCGTGGTGCCGGAAGGCACGCAGGAATTCATCCTCACCCGTCACACCGACCAGTGGGGCGTGGGCCGTGCGGGCATGCAGTACCGCGATCTCATTCCCGGGCGGATGAACGGCCGCTTCGTGGCCTCGAACATCCGCATCCCCGATGGCGGCCCGGTGCCGGACTACGTGCACTACCACCACGTGCGCTTCCAGATGATTTTCTGCAAGGCCGGCTGGGTGCGCGTGGTGTACGAAGACCAGGGCGAACCGTTCGTGCTGGAAGCCGGCGACTGTGTGTTGCAGCCACCCACCATCCGCCACCGCGTGCTGGAAGCCTCACCGGGCCTGGAAGTGATCGAGATCGGCTGCCCCGCCATCCACGAAACCATGGCCGACCCGGAACTGGAATTACCGAACAGCCTGGTGCAGTCAGACCGTACCTACGGCGGCCAGCGCTTCGTGCGCCACATCGCCAAAATCGCTGACTGGAAGCCGTGGCCGGCGCTGGCCGTGCCCGGGTTTGAAGCGCGCGACATCGGGATCGCGGCGGCGACGGATGGATTGGCGGGTGTGCGTGTGGTGCGGGCGAATACCTCAGCGGTGACACCTTCGTCGGCGCACAACGGCGAGTTGATGTTTTTGTTTGTGCTGAAGGGTTCGCTGGCCATCGAGAGCGGCGTGTTGGGCAATCACACGCTTAATGTTGATGACAGCGTCGTGATTCCGGCGGGGGCGGCGTATGCGTTGCGTGGGAGTGAGGGGCTGGAGATGCTGGAAGTGGTGTTGCCGGCGGTTTGAGGGTTAGGGCCCGATTTCTAACAGTCCACCCCACTCACTAGACCCCTCCCTTTTCTAAAGGGAGGTTGGGAGGGATTTTCGGTGCCCAAGGAATGGCGAACCTCGCCCGTCAGCGACCGCAAATCCCCCTCAGTCCCCCTTTAGGAAAGGGGGAAGTGCCGTGCGAAGTGCACCGACGAGCCAGATATCCCCATGCGCCGACAGGTAGAGGACCTTACTCCCCCGCCACCCCCATCATCGCCTGCCCGCCGCCATAGCTGGACAGCGGCACCGGCGCCCCACCCTTGGTGACACGCACCGCGCAGTACTTCACTTCAGCGATCTTGCCGAACGGGTCCAGCGCCGGGTTGGTAAGCATGTTGGCGGCGGCTTCGTAGTACGCAAACGGGATGAAGATCGAACCCACCGGCGTGCCTTCATCTGCGCGCACCATGATGCCGATCTGTCCGCGGCGCGATTCCACCGTGACCATGTCGCCGCCGTGCACCCCGATGCGCCGCATGTCCAGCGGGTTCATGCTCACGGCCGCGGCAGGCTCGATCATGTCCAGCACCGTGGCGCGACGCGTCATCGAACCGGTGTGCCAGTGTTCCAGCTGGCGGCCGGTGATAAGCACCATCGGGTATTCCTCGTCCGGGCGCTCGTTGGCGGGGATGATGTCGGCGGGCACAAACTTCGCGCGGCCGTCGGGCGTGGCGAATTTTTCGATGAACACCACCGGCTGGCCGGGGTCATCGTCACCTGCGCAGGGGTAGGTCACGCTGGATTCGCGATTGAGGCGTTCCCATGTAATGCCGGCCACCGAGCCTTGCGCCAGGCGCAGTTCTTCGTACACCGCGGCCACACCGCTTTCTTCGCCCGGATAGTTCCAGTCAAGACCGAGGCGCTTCGCCATCTCCTGAATAATCCACAGGTCCTGGCGTGCGTCGCCAGGCATATCCAGTGCGCGACGCCCCAGCTGCACCATGCGGTCGGTGTTGGTGACCGTGCCGGTTTTCTCCGGCCAGGCGGAGGCGGGCAGCACCACATCAGCGAGGTACGCGGTTTCGGTGAGGAAGATATCCTGCACCACCAGCATCTCCAGCGTGGCGAGGCCGTGGCGTGCGTGGTTGGAATCCGGGTCCGACATGGCCGGGTTTTCGCCCATCACGTACATGC
>CAYSKY010000280.1:3099-5088 GCA_964431425.1 uncultured Burkholderiales bacterium | reverse complement strand
AGGTCGGTGGCCAGACGACGGTGATCGGCGGCGACTTCGCGCTCAACCTGCGCGCTGCGGATGGCGTGGTGGATTTCAATTTCCTGCCGGCGCAGGGCGCGCTGCAATTCGATGGCTCGGGCCGGTTCACGCTTTCACCGCCGCGAACCTTTGCTTACAAGGGCACGGCCAGCCTGTCGGCGGAACTGGCGCCTTCGCTTGCGTCCTCCATCAAGGCAGCCGGAACACCGCAAAGCGATGGACGGGTGCTGATGGACCTGAAGCGGAACTGGTAACCATGGCCACCCACACTGCAACACCGCCGTCGTACGCGCCGCCCTGGTGGCTGGGGCGCGGCGACTTCGGCGCCCACTGGCAGACGGTGTACGCCTCCAAGCTGGCGCGCCCGCCGTTGATCACCTTCCAGCGCGAGCGCTGGGACACCATGCCGCACGGCCGGCCTGACGGGGACTTCATCGACATCGATCGCGTGGCGGGGCCCGCTGACAAGCCGATGGTGGTGGTATTCCACGGGTTGGAGGGCGACTCGCAAAGCCAGTACGCGCGCAATCTCATGCAGGAAGTGGTTCGGCGCGGTTGGCGCGGCATGGTGGCACATTTTCGCGGCTGCAGCGGCGAGATCAACCGCCTGCCGCGCGCCTACCACTCCGGCGACTGGCCGGAAATCGACTGGATCCTGCGCCGCGCCCGCTCCGAGGCGCCCGACCAGCCTCTCTTCGTTGCGGCCATTTCGCTAGGAGGCAACGCCACGCTCAAGTGGGCCGGCGAGTTGGGCGATGAGGCCTCGAAGGTGGCGACCGCCGTGGCGGCGATTTCGGCACCGTTGGATCTCACTGCCGCCGGCGACACCCTGGCCAACGGCTTCTGCAAGGTGTACACCGCGCGTTTCTTGCGCACCATGAAGAAAAATTCGCTGGCCAAGCTGCGGCGGCACCCGGGCATCTTTCGCGAAGACGTGATGCTAGCCGCACGCAACCTGCGCGAGTTCGACAATGAAGTGACGGCGCCACTGCACGGCTTCAGGGATACCGATGATTATTGGACGCGCGCATCGGCCAAACCGGGACTCATCAATGTTAAGGTGCCGGCGTTGGTGCTAAACGCGCTCAACGATCCGTTCCTGCCCGCGGCGGCATTGCCCGGAAAACACGAAGTGTCCGCAATGGTCACCCTGGATTTCCCGACGCACGGCGGACATGTCGGATTCGTCGAGGGCGGTTTCCCCGGCAGCGGCGGCTGGATGCCACGCCGGGTTTTTCACTTTTTTGATCACGGCGTCTAGACGGTTCAATTCGCCGCACAGGGTTTCTTCGTTTCTCGCACATATCGGAAATCACCATGAGTAAAGTTGCTCCCGAAATTTTCAAGGCTTACGACATTCGCGGCATTGTCGGCCAGTCCCTTACCGAGGAGACGGTCGAATTGATCGGCAAGGCGCTCGGCACCGAAGCGCGGCGCCGTGGCGGTACGCACATCACCATTGGCCGCGACGGCCGCCTGTCCGGCCCGGCTTTTTCCAAGGCGCTGGCGAAGGGCATCCAGAGCACTGGGATTCATGTCGTCGACATCGGCATGGTGGCCACGCCCATGACCTACTTCGGCGCCGTCTATCTCAAGACCGGTTCGGCGGTGATGATCACCGGCTCGCACAATCCGCCGGACTACAACGGCATCAAGATGGTGATTCAGGGCGACACACTGGCGCTGGAAGCCATTCAGGTGCTTCTCAAGCGTATCGAAGCTGATGACTTTGACACCGGCAGCGGCACCTATGAAACCGCCGACCTGACGGATGCCTACATGGCACGCATTACCGGCGACGCGAAGCTGAAACGCAAGATGAAGATTGTGGTCGACTGCGGCAACGGCGCGCCCGGTGCCTATGCGCCCCGCCTGTTCCGCGAGATGGGCTGCGAAGTCATCGAACTGTTCTGCGAAGTAGACGGCACCTTCCCGAACCACCATCCGGATCCGGGCAAGCCGGAAAAC
>CAYSKY010000280.1:0-3089 GCA_964431425.1 uncultured Burkholderiales bacterium | reverse complement strand
AAGACGTGATCCGCACGCTCAAGGAAACCGATGCCGAGCTGGGCCTCGCTTTCGACGGCGACGGTGACCGGCTGGGCGTCGTGACCAAGGACGGCGAAATCATCTACCCAGACCGCCAGCTGATGCTGTTTGCGGCCGACGTACTCTCACGTGTTCCGGGCGGTGAAGTCATGTTTGATGTGAAGTGCTCGCGCAACCTGGCGATCTGGATTCGCAAGCACGGCGGCAAGGCCACCATGTACAAGACCGGCCACTCGCTGCTGAAGCTCAAACTGAAGGAAACCGGCGCGCCGCTGGCGGGTGAGATGAGCGGACACATATTCTTCAAGGAGCGCTGGTACGGCTTTGATGACGCGCTTTACTGCGGCGCGCGGCTGCTGGAGATCGTCAGTGCATTTGCCGACGCCGGCGCGCCATTGAAAGCGCTGCCGGATGCCGTCTCCACGCCGGAGCTCAACTGGAAACTCGCCGAAGGCGAGCCGCACCGTCTGGTGGCGGAACTGCAAAAGAGCGCGAAGTTTGAAGGAGCGACCGAGATCATCACCATTGACGGTGTGCGCGTGGAATACCCGGATGGTTTCGGGCTGGCGCGGGCATCAAACACCACTCCGGTCATCGTGCTGCGCTTTGAAGCGGAAACAGAAGCGGGATTGCACCGCATCAAGGAAGACTTCCGGCGGGTACTGACGAACGTAAATCCGGACGTGCCGCTGCCGTACTAGGGGGCACCCGCGCCGGCAGCGGGACGCACGGCCGAATATTCAGGGAAAGCAGCCCCAAATATTCGGCCCGATTTGTTTTTTCCGCCCGCGACTTGCAGGCCCGGCCTGTTTGGCCGCGGTATTTACGCCTTTTTCTGCTTGCGACGCGCGAAGCCAATACCCGCCAATCCAAGCCCGAGCAGCGCGAGGCTGGCAGGTTCCGGAACGCTGCTGATCGACACGGCGTCCAGCGAGCCGCCGTAGGAATCGCTGGTGCCAACTGCCTTGAACATCAGCGTCGAGGTCGGGTCGGTACCCATGACACGAATCGTGTACAACTGCCAGGCATTGCCGCCGCTGACGCCATTGTCGGTGAAGATGCCCTGCGACACGCCGTTCCAGAACACCTGGATCCCGTTGGAAGAATCGGCGACGCCGGTGCGCGGGGAGTAGGCGAAGGTGATGGTATACATCTGGTTCAGAGTACCGATGACCTGGCTGGCAATGCTGTTGTAGTTGGTGTCGAGCTCGACGTAATTCACGCCATCGTAAGCCTGGCCGGCTACATTGTTGCGCAACTCGATACCACCTTGACCGCCGGTCCACCCGACCAGATTCGGATAGATGGCCCACGTGCCGGCCGCCTGGGTGTTGGCTTCAAAACTGCCGTTGACGATCACACTGGCCGAGGCTGCGGGTGCGTGGGCCGCCGCCGCCAATGCAACTGCGCCGAGCATCTTCAGTACTGATTTCATTTTTTCTCCAGGTAAAAACAGATGTTGAGAGCAATAAAGCAAAGCAGATGCCACATTGCTTTTTTTATTATTTTTCATATAGTTACCGCCATCTCATCGCAAGGCCGCGCCTGACGCGTGTGCAAGCTGTAAGTTTTGGCGACATCTGCTGGGCGTAACGCTCCATCCGATTCCGGACTGGTATCGGCACGCAGGTCCCATCTCAATACCTCTGGTCGCCGGTTTGCCAGTGCCGCAGCTTTTGCACCCTCGATGTCGGCCGTGCAGCCGGCCGCTTCCAACCGGTGCCAAAATAAATGGGTGCACGGCATTGCCGTTCCCGCCGCGATTCAACCCCGATATTCGCTCCCGGCATCTCACCGCGTGCACCACCATTTCGTCGTGTCCAAGCCGCCATTTAGCGCCCTTTTGACGCAAGTCAAACCGCATTTTGCCGCATGCCACAAACTCCCTTCATCGATTTTTTTATAACAATGAAAGCGAGAAATTGAACATGAAAGCGAAATGGCTGGTTCTGATGTTGGCTGGCGCGGCAATGGCAACTCCTGCGATGGCGGAAGACTCCCCGCTCATGGTGCGCGTACGTGCACTGCGCATGCAGGTTGACAATGGCAATTCGCCCAACGTTGCCGGCGCAAACGTCACCATCAATGACAAAACATTCCCGGAAGTCGACTTCGTTTACAACCTCACCAAGAACATTTCGGCTGAGTTGATCCTGACATATCCGCAAAAGCATGACGTTTCTCTGCAAGGCAGCAAGATCGGCAGCGTCAAGCATCTGCCGCCGGTATTGACGCTTCAGTACCAGTTCCTGCCGGGCACGACGTTCAATCCGTATGTCGGCGCTGGTGTCAACTACACGCGCTTCATGAGCGCATCCCTGCCGCCGGGCATCACCACCGACAAGAGCAGCTTCGGATTTGCCGTACAAGTCGGGGCCGATATCGAAATCGCGAAGAACACGTACCTGAACATCGACTACAAGCGCGTCAACATCGAGACCGATGTGAAAGTGGCCGGCAACAAACTGACCACCCTGACAGTGGATCCGAACCTAATCAGCGTGGGCATCGGCTGGCGCTTCTGAGTTCCCGTATGACGGTGGGATAGTCGCGACCCGGTTGACACCGGTCAAAGCGGCCATTCCCACCGGCCGCACAATCAGTGTCAATGCAAACGAGTCACCGGTGCGTGTGGCGCTTGCCGCACACATCACCAACGTAGCAAATGAATTTGAATGCTGAATCCCGCAACAGAAGGCCGCATGGCCCCGGGTTTCAGTGACCGGTAGCCTCCCTGAGCGGGCGTTTTGCGGGTTAGCCGCACGTCCGCTTTTTTTTGCCCGGCGTTTGCGCTGACCACATGCACGTCGCGTGCTATGGTGCCTGGCGTGGAGCCATCAAGAAAGGGCGCGCGTGAGCGAAAAGAAACCGCTGTTCACCGATTCGATCGAAGCTGCCGTCGACCATCTGCTCGTCACCATTCCAGGTGAAATCGCACTCGGCATCCCGCTCGGGGTCGGCAAGCCCAATCCCTTCGTCAATGCGCTGTACCGGCGCATCAAGGCCGATCCCTCCCGGCGCATGCGCATCGTCACCGCCTTGTCGCCGGAAAAGCCGGTCGGCAAGAG